>NZ_JAIZQG010000021.1:0-117918 GCF_020419965.1 Burkholderia sp. AU39826 | reverse complement strand
ACTCATCCCACTCGTATTCCTGCTCACCCGCGGGCGTACGCTTACGCACCAGATTCCCGCGCGCGTCGTACTCGAAGTGCATCCCCGCATACGCCTTCAGCAGGTTCCCGAGCACCTTCGGCACCTCGACAGGCAACGTGCTTTCCGGTCGCACCGGGCTCGGACGCGATGTCGGCGTCTCCGCCGTCCGCACCGGATCGATGATGTTGCTCGCCGGATCGAACGCAAACCGTTCCTTCGCGATGGGACTGATCGCCTCGATCAGCCGTCCGACCGGATCGTACCGATAGTCGGTCCCGCCCTTGCGGCTGTCCTCGATCCGCGACAACTGCCCCACCGCGTCATAGCGATACCGCCGCTCGGCAAGCGGCGCAGGTGACGTCGATCGCTGGATCGTCTGCTGCAACACGCGGCCGGCCGGATCGTAGTGCGTGCGCTGCCCAACCTTGCTCGACAACACACGCACCGTCTCGCGATGAAGATCGTCGCGCTCGAACTGCACGCGCTCCTCGCCATCGAGCAGCATTCCGTGCACATGCCCCGAGCCATACATCAACCAGTCGACCACATGCCCGTCCGGCCGAACGGTACGCCGCCGATTGCCGAGTTCGTCGTATTCGTGATGCCATACGTAGCTGCGCCGGTCGCCGAACAGATCGTAGGCGTGATGTTCACGCACCAGATTGCCAACCGGATCGAAGAAGAACTGCACGCGGCTGTACCGGTTCGCCGCGTCGATCAACCTGCCGCTCGGATCGTAGGCAAACCGCTCTTCGCTTTCCCCCGCGGCGCGCTTCAGCAGCCGGCCGTTTGCATCGACTTCGACCGAAGTCACGCAACCCGCTTCATCGATCGAAACGAGACTGCCGCTCACGCTGTCGTACTGATAGCGCGTCGACTTGCCGTCGAAGCCCACCTCCTCGATCAGCCGTCCCGCAGGATCGTAGTGAAACTGGTACGTCGCAAAGTTCGCATCGGTCAGCGCGGACAAGCGGCCGAGACGGTCATAGCGATACGCAACCGTCTGCCCGAGCGCATCGGCGCGGCTCGCAATGCGCCCGGCCGCGTCGTAGCCATATCGCGTCGAACGATCGAGTTGATCGGTATGCCGCAGCAAACGGCCTTCCGCGTCGTACTGGACCTGCTCGACACCGGCAGGCGAACGCACTTCCGTCGGTTGTCCGTTCAGGCCGTAACGATAGGCAACCACGCCTCCGGCCGCATCTTTCGTCTCGATCACACGCCCGATATCGTCGTACCGCCACTCCGTCGTCTTTCCGGAGCAGTCCGTATAGCGCGTGATCTGCCCGGCATCGTTGTACTCGAGCGTCTTCGAGCCGCCCTTCGCATCGGTGATCTGCGTCGGCAAACCCTTGTCGTTGTATTCGTACTTCGTGGAATGTTCGAGCGGATCGATTTCCTCGACGACGTTGCCCGCGTCGTCGTACTTGCGCTGCCATACATGACCGTTCGGGTCAACGAGCCGGATCATCTGATCCTTGTCGTCATACGCCATCTCGACGACGCTGCCGTCCGCCCGCTCGTGCCGAATCAGGTTGCCGCGCGTGTCGTATTCGCGACGCTCGATGCTGCCGTCCTGCCGGATATGCAGCACCAGATTGTGATGGGCGTCGCGCCGGAACCACTCCTGGTTACCATCCGGATACACGATCCGATACACGTAGCCGTGGATGTTGAAGTAGTACCGCGTCATCTGACCGAGCGCGTCGGTCACGTAGGTCAGACGGATGTTCGGATTCCACGCGAGCCGGAGATCCAGACTGCCGTCGTCGGCGTATTCGCGAATGCATTTCGCGTCTGCGTTGTCTTGCGCGTCCGCGCCATCCCATTCGAGCGTCATTCCGCGGCCGGTTCGGTCCGTGTAACGCGTCACGAGGTGGCGGTGATATTGATACGTCCGCGCATTGCCATGACGATCGACCGCGCGCACGAGGTCCCCGTGCGCATCGTATTCGTAGCTCGCCAGCGTGCGACGCGCACCGTCCTTGAGCACATGCTCGATCTGCACGATACGGCCGTGCCTGTCGTGTTCGAACGCGAGCACATTGCCGCTCGCATCGATCAGGCGCGCAACGCGATCGAGCGCATCGTAGTCGAGCGTGATCGTGTTGCCGGCACGGTCCTTCTGCATCGCGAGCCGGAACGCATCGCCACGGCGCTCGTACACGTGCAGCACGTCATGGCCGTATGCGATCGTCACCCAGGTATCGTCGAGCCGCGACAGCGTCAGGTTCTCGGACAGATCGTCGTGCACCGCACCGGCCGCAAGCGCCGGGTACTCGATGCTGCGCCCTTCCGCATCGCGATAGATCCACTGATCGTTCTTGACGTCGATTCGCGTCGTATATGGCGTGATCCATCGTGCACCGAGTTCACCGTTGTCATAGGCTGACAGCCGGGAACGATAGGTACGCTCCCATACGACAGGCATGGCGCCCGGCAGGTCGAAATCCACGTGCGAAAACGTTTCGTCGCCGAACGCGAAATCGATGGATGCCGGTGATGCCCCGAGCCCGCATGCCTTGCACGCGCTCTTCCCCGGTCCTTCGGCCGGCGCTTGCCCGTCGGTTTTTTCGAGCCCCTCCTGCCCGCGCGTCTTCTTCGCCTGACTCTTCCCGCTCGCCTTGACGTCCGCAGTCTGCTCATGAAGCTTCGCGCGCGCCTTGACGCGTCCAACGGCCTCGATCAGTTGCAAGACGAGCCACATCATCTTGCCTTCTTCACTGCCTGCAAGCGACCGAATCGATGACGCAATCTTCGGCGCTTCGGTCCGAAGAAAAGTCACCGTGCTTCGAAACGGCTCGAGCCATGCATCCGGCGCGAGCGTCGCCACGGTGCCGGCAGTCTTGTTGATGACCTTCTTTCCGAGCGCCTTGGTTCCTTCGTACGCGAATTGAATGCCGTCACCGACGCGGCTCGGGCTGTACCACGGCCGCTCGTCCGCCATCTTCTTTGCGAGTTCCTGCTGCCGCTTCAGATTCGCGTTGGCGTCGAAGAGCTGACCGTGCAGCGCCTTGTCCATGCCCGTCGCCAGCGCGAGCATGATCTCCTGGCATGTCGATGCACATCCGTCGAGCAGCTCGACTAGGCCAGCCTTCAGCTTGTTCAGAAAATCCTCGATCTCGGTCGCACAAGTCGCGTTGATATGCGTGACCAGCACGGAGATGATCGCCGCGCCGAGATTGTTGCGGGTCGCCAGCAATTCGTGCCGGACGAGCGCGAGCAGCGGGCGCGCCGACATCCGGAACGGCGCGAGTGTCGGCGGAATCGGAATGATGCCGAGCAGGTTGATCGCGAGGCTCATGTAATCGAGCACCTGGCCGCCGCGCTTCTCGATGATCTCGGCAATATCCCCGAGCGCGTCGACCATCGCCATGATGTTGCCGATGATCGGCACCGCACCGGCAAACGTCTTCACGTCCTCGAACGTGATGTGGTTGCCGCTGATCCGTCGCAACCACGCATCGAAGCGGTTGCCGACCGCGGCGACATCCTTGGCGGAAACATCGCTGAGCCAGGTAACAGCCTGTTCCTTCTCAGCGCCCGGTGGAAGTTGTTGTGCCATGTCGTTCTTCGTTCAATTCGTTTTTTTCAAGACGGCTGACAAGCCGCGCTCTCTCAGGATTTCAACGGCCCGCCAAACCCGCTCGTCGGCAGCTTCATGCCCGTCGCGCCCGTGGCCGACGCCACGGTCGTGGCGCCCTTGCCCGCGATACCGGCGACGCCGGGCAATGCGCTCTGCAACGCGCCGGACGCCGCATTCGCCGCCGGCGCGGCCAATGCCGCAAGCCCGCCCTGACGTGCGGCCTGAACCATCCCGGCCACCTGCTTCGCCGCACCGCTCAGGCTCGACGCGGTCTGCAACGCCGACGCAACGCCGGCTCCACCCAACGCGGTCGCAGCAGCCGGCAATGCGGCGCTCGCGAGCCCGCCGAGGGCCGCGCCCGCGCTGCCGCCACTCACCAGCCCCATCGCCGCCGTCGTCGCGGCCGGCGCCATCCCCTGCAGCTGGCTCGCGAGCTGTCCGCTCGCCGCGGCCTGCGCGGCTTCCGGCGATGGTTGCACGGGCTCCGCCGGCCACTTCGCCTGCTTGAAATAGTTCGCCGGCTGATCCGACTCGCGCGGATCCTTCCCGAACTCGACGCGCACCGCGCCCGGCGGCAACCCGCTCACAACCGTATGACCGCTGTCGTCGAGCGCGCCTTTCTTCAGCACGGCTCCGTTCACGTCCTTCACAGTGAACAGTCCGCCTTTCACCGCCTCGCCGTTCACGTACTTGTGAAACAGTTCGAGCTGCCCCGGCTGATCCGGCCGGGGGCTCGGCAACGGATACCCCATGCTCGCCGGCCCCGCGAACGTGTGCGACGCCCCCTTCACATCGATCGCGCCCGGTGCATGGATCTCGATGTTGCCGTCCTTGATGCGGATATATCCGCCGCCGCTCGTCAGCAGAATCCCCTGATCGGCCGCGATCTCGATCCGGTCGGTGGCGGACACAACCTTCACCGCCTTCTGCGCGGTCACCTCGACGTTGTCCGACTGCGCCTGGATCTCGACCTTGCCCTTGCCCGCGAACAGCTTCATCCCCGCGTTCTGCACGAACAGGCTCAGCTTCTGCCCGATGCTCCCGATCAGCGACTTGCCCGCGGCCACGTGCACGCTCTGTCCGCTCGCCACGTTCACGTGATCGTTCGCGACGACGTGCAGCGACTGCTGCGTCGACATCCCGATCCCCGACGGGCTGCCGAACAGCATCACCGGCTCCTTGAACGCATTCGCACTCCCCGTGCCGCCGCCCGCCGTACGTCCACCGGACGCGTTGCCCGACTTGCTGTCCTGCGTCGCGTCGGTGAACGCGCGCATCGTTTCGTGCGCCTCCTTCAGGCTTTCCGCCTGATGCTGCTCGCTCACGCCCGACATCGCTTCGATCAGGCTCTCGCCCGTCACGAGCTGCTGCTGCGCTTCCTTCACGTCGAGCGGCTGGCTGTTCGCCGCCTTCGGATGGGTCGTCACGTACAAGCCCTGGCTCGCCCGCACCGCGCCGTACGCATCCGAGCGCAGATCGAAGCCGCTACCGAGATACGACCCGCGCGCATTGCCGTTCTGGTCGATGATGTAGCCGAGATGCAGCAGGCTGTTCGCGCTGCTGCTCATCAATTGCACGCGGTTCTGCCCGGTCGCGTCGTCCATCACGAGCTGGTTGTAGCCGCCGCCCGAATACTCCTTCGACCGATACCCGGACAGGATCCCGTCGCTATGCCACTGCGGCTGGTTCGCGCCGTTGTACACGCGCCCGACGGCGAGCGGCCGGTCGCAGTCGCCGCCCACATGGTCGATCAGCACTTCCTCGCCGATGCGCGGCACGTGCACGCCGCCGTAGCCGCCGCCGGTATCCGATTGCACGACGCGCACCCAGCACGACGCGTTCTCGTTACCCGGGTTCAGGCGGTCCCACACGAACTGCACGCGGATCCGGTTCAGCTCGTCGGTATAGACTTCCTCGCCCTGCGGCCCGACGACGATCGCCGTCTCGAGATGCATCTTCGGCTTCTCGTGTTCGAACGGGCTGCGATACGGCACGCTCACGCGCTGTGCTTCGACCTCGACGAGATAGAAGCCCACCGAGCCGTCGTCATGCGGCACGCGAAACGCGGGGTCGGCGCCATAGCCGTCCTGCGCCTGCGTCAATGCTTCGCGCAGGCTGTACGGGAAATCCGCGCTGCTGCTGGCAACGGGCAGGTTGTTCTCGATCCACCATTCGACACCGATCGCCGCGAATTCGCGCTGGTCGGCCGGATCGCGATCGTGTTCGGGATGGTCCGCCAGCGTGAAGCGCCGGCCAGCATCCATTGCACGCACGCCGCCCGCGCCGTGGAAGCGCTTCGCCTCCGACTCCCACTGCTCCATCCGGATCTTCGTCAGATGATCGCCGCGCGTCTGATCCAGATACGTGTACGCACCGGTGTATTCGTACACTTCGAGCTGGTCGGGCAATTCGCCCTGGCCGGCCATCGTCGGCAGCGACGTGCCTTTCGGATTCGACGGTTGAGACGGATTCTTGTAGTCGAACGTGCGTGTCGTTCGGGTCACGCTCTGCAGCGTGCGCGTGCCGGACCATTGCGTGAGCGCGTCAGTTTCGCTCGCCGCGCCGCCGTGATAGAAGCGCACGGCCTGCGGCGACAGCGGCGCGAACGCCTGCAGGTTGTCGGTGATCACGAGCGTATGCGACTTGCCGTCGTCGGCCTGCTGCCACGTGGTGTAAAGGCCTTCGCTCTCCATCAGCCGGTGCACGAAATGCCAGTCGGTATCGTGCTGACGCGTGTACGAACGGCTCGGCAGCGGCTTCGACAGCGCAAAGCGAAAATGCCCCTTCGCCTGCGGATGCTGGTCCAGCACGTCGCTGATGATCTGGTCGACGGTCGTATCGTTCCAGATCCGCTGGTCCCGACGGAACTTCAGGAAATGGGTGAAATCGGCGAACGTCAGCTGATAGGTCGTGAGCCCGCCGTCGGCGCCCAGGCGACGCGCGGTGTGCACGTAGCCATTCACCGGCCGGTAGCTGCGGTCGCCTTGCTGGATCCACAACGTGACCGGCTGCGCGATCAGTTTTTTGAGTTCCAGATCGCTGTCGGTCGACAACACGTCCAGCGTGAATTCGTACGCGCGCCCGATGCGTGAGCGGCCGACCGCCCGCTGCACGGTCAGGACGTTGCTTCCCAATGGCGTCTCGAGCTTCAGCAACCGGTCCTGCTGAAGCAACCCGCCGCGCAATGCGGCGATCGTGTTCTGCATGTTCATGGCTACGGCCTTTTCTTCTTTTGACGCGCCCTCGGATGGCGCGCTGAGCGATTTCGCTCGCGCGATTTTACAGACAAATTACGGCCCGAATCGGAAAAATGACCTGATTTAAAAGAGTATTTTTAAGTGGATCCAGAATGCCCGCGGCGAACGGTTCGACTAGGCAGTCGCCGTGCACAGCCCATGCCGTCGCGCTGGATTGCCGCCTTCAATCCGCTGAAATCGATTGCAATCAGGGCCAATTCGACTTCCGGTGCGGCGCGGTTGCGAGTAGTGTCTACGTGCCCGTATTGCGGCCCATCGAGGCCACCCAGCGCCCGGTGCCCGTCGCTCACCACAACACCCTACTGACCACTGGAGATCCGCGATGAAACGTTCGAAGTTCCTGCTGTCGGGCCTGCTGCTCGCGTCGGCCCTCGGCTTCACGGCCGTCGCCGCGCACGCGGAAGACCTGCTCGATTCCGTGAAGAAAGCCGGCGTGCTGCGCGTCGGCCTCGAAGGCACGTATCCGCCGTTCAACTCGCGCGGCACGTCCGGCCAGCTCGAGGGTTTCGACGTCGACGTCGCGAACGCGGTCGCCGGCAAGCTCGGCGTGAAGACGCAATTCATTCCGACCGAATGGAGCGGCATCATCGCGGGCCTGCAGGCCGGCAAGTTCGACGTGATTGTCAACCAGGTCACGATCACGCCGCAGCGCAAGGAAGCGCTCGACTTCAGCCAGCCGTACACGTACTCGGCCGCGCAGCTGATCCAGCGCAAGGACGACACGCGCAACTTCAAGTCGCTCGACGATTTCAAGGGCAAGAAGCTCGGCGTGACGCTCGGCACCAACTACGACCAGATGGCGCGCAGCGTGCCGGGCATCGAGGTACAGACGTATCCGGGCGCGCCGGAGAAACTGCGCGACCTCGCTGCGGGGCGGATCGAGGCGACGCTCGACGACCGGTTGATGCTGCCGTACATGATCAAGACGTCGAACCTGCCGCTGCGCTCGGGTGCGGTGCTGAACGGCGGCAAGCAGGAGATGGCGATCCCGTTCCGCAAGGGCAACCCGAAATTCGAGAAGGCGATCAACGACGCGCTCGATTCGCTGCGCAAGGACGGCACGCTGAAGAAGATCTCGATGCACTGGTTCGGCAGCGACGTGACGGTGCCGGTCGCGCAGTAAGCGGTTCGCCGCGCGTTCGATGCGTCACGTTTTCGCTGCGGCGAAGGCGTGACGCGCGGTTGCAGCCTTCCCCCTTTGCCTTTTCCGTCAGGCCGCGTCGTCGAAACGGGCAAGCAGCATCTGGCCGATCGGCGTCAGCGCCGGGCGCGCCGCTACCTCGTTCACGCGTCGCTGCGTGTCGTCGACCAGCCGCTTTTCGACGAGCACGGCAAAGGCCGGGTTCGCGAGATCGACACTGTCGGGCGCACGCGCAATGCGCAGCAGCATCGAGAATTCGTGCGGGCTCAGCATGGTTCGTGTCTCCTGATCGTCCGCGATGCAGTTCGATCGGCGTCGATCGCGTTTTCGAATGGAATGGATGCGAGGCAGAAGCCAATGCGCTGGCGGGAGCGAGATCCCGGGTGAGCCTGCGCGACGCGGGCACGGCGTCGGATGCGGTCACGCACGCTCGGCTCGCGAAGATGCTGCCGCGACGAGAAGGTGCAACGTTAGGGGTGCCGCGTGACGCAGGCGTGACAGGAAAAAGGGGCAACGATGGCGCTCGCGACATCGCGGCGCGCGGCTCCATGAACAAAAAAGGGGTTACGGAAAATTCCGTAACCCCTTTTCGGATTTGGTGCCGGCTGCAGGACTCGAACCCGCCACCTGATGATTACAAATCAACTGCTCTACCAGATGAGCTAAGCCGGCGTAGCGCGAGATTCTACCTCATTTCACGATCTTGAGGCGAGGTCTGCTCCCGCCTTTCGAACCATCGCCGTCGCCGTCGGTTTTCGGCGGTTCGTCGGCGCCTTCGGACGGTTCCTCGTTCGCGCCGCTGTCGGCGACGGGCGCCAACGGCGATACGGACTCGTCACGCGGCGCATCATCGGCCGACGCGGCGTCATCGTCGAACGCGCCCGAATCCTCGCCTTCGCCCGCGACCGCATCGACCTGGAACGCCATGCCCTGCCCGTTCTCGCGCGCATAGATCGCGAGCACGTTGGCCACCGGAATCTCGATCTTGTGCGCCTTCCCGGAGAACCGGGCCGTGAACTCGATCCACTCGTTGCCCATCTGCAACTGGCTCGTCGCCTCGAAGCTGATGTTGAGCACGATCTCGCCGTCACGCACGAACTGACGCGGCACACGCGTCGAGTTGTCGACCCTCACCGCGATATGCGGCGTGTAACCGTTATCGGTGCACCACTCGTACAACGCGCGCAGCAGATACGGCTTCGTTGAAATCTCTTGCATCACAATCCTCGAACCCGGAGCGGATGCGCGGCACGCCGCGCCACCGCTCCGTCATGCCTTCATTGCAACATTAGCGACGCATGACCTTTTCGGACGGCGTCAGTGCTTCGATGTAGGCCGGACGGCTGAAGATCCGTTCGGCGTACTTCATCAGCGGCGCGGCGTTCTTCGACAGCTCGATGCCGTAGTGATCCAGGCGCCACAGCAGCGGCGCGATCGCGACGTCGAGCATCGAGAACTCTTCGCCAAGCATGTACTTGTTCTTCACGAAGATCGGCGCGAGCTGCGTCAGGCGATCGCGGATCGCGAGGCGTGCCTTCTCGTGGTTCTTCTCCGCCGCCTTGCCCTTCTCGTTCTCGAGCGTGCTGACGTGAACGAACAGTTCCTTCTCGAAGTTGAGCAGGAACAGGCGCGCGCGGGCGCGCTGCACCGGGTCGGCCGGCATCAGTTGCGGATGCGGGAAGCGCTCGTCGATGTACTCGTTGATGATGTTCGATTCGTACAGGATCAGGTCGCGCTCGACGAGGATCGGCACCTGACCGTACGGGTTCATCACCGAAATATCTTCCGGCTTGTTGAACAGGTCGACGTCGCGGATTTCGAAGTCCATGCCCTTCTCGAACAGCACCAGCCGGCAACGCTGGGAGAACGGGCAAGTTGTGCCGGAATACAGAACCATCATATTTGCGTTTCCTCAAAAAAGCCGAGGGCCGGCACGCGGCGCAACCCCTTTCACGGGTTCCGCCTTGCGCCGGCCCCACGCCGGTCAGGCGTGTTTACTTGATATCTTTCCAGTACGCGGCATTCAGCCGCCAGGCCAGGAAAGTCAGGACACCGAGAAAGATCAGCACCCACACGCCAAGGCGCTTGCGGGTCTGCTGGGCCGGCTCGGACATCCATGTCATATAGGCCACCAGGTCGGCCACCGCAGCATCGTAGTCGGGCGACGAGAGCGTGCCCGGCGTGACCTGCTGGAAGCCGACGAGCACGTGGGCCTTCTCGCCCGTCTCCTCGTCCGTCTTGTCTTCGAATTTGGCTACGCGCTGCCCCTGCAACTGCCACAACACATGGGGCATGCCAACGTTCTCGAACACCGCGTTGTTCCAGCCGGTCGGCCGCGTATCGTCGCGGTAGAAGCTGCGCAGATACGTGTACAGCCAGTCGCGGCCGCGCGCACGCTCCTCGACCGACAGGTCGGGCGGCGTGGTGCCGAGCCAGTTCTTCGCGTCGTCGGGCCGCATCGCGACGGACATCGTGTTCCCGACCTTGTCGGTCGTGAACAGGAGATTCTTTTCGATCTCCTTCTGGGATATGCCCAGATCCGTCAGACGGTTGTAGCGCATCAGGTTCGCGCTGTGGCAGTTCAGGCAATAGTTTACAAACAATTGCGCGCCGTGCTGAAGCGAAACGAGATTTTCCGTGTTATCGGGCGCCCGGTCGAGCGGAAAATTACCCTCCGCCCGCACGGCCGGCGCCGCCAGCAGCGCACACGCGGTCGCCCCGATCAGCGCGAGTGTCGAAAGCAGTTTCTTCATGTCGTTCTCTCCTCGCTCACGTTAATGGGGCTTGAAGCGCACCCGTTCCGGCGGCTGCTTGAACGTGCCAAGCGGCGTCCAGACGGGCATGCCGAGGAAGAACGCGAAATAGATCAACGCACAGGCCTGCGCGATCAGCGTCGCCGCCGGCGATGGCGGCCGCGTGCCGAGGAACGCGAGGGTCAGGAACGCCGCGACGAAGATCCCGAGGAACACCTTGTGGAACAGCGGCCGGTAGCGGATCGACTTCACCGGGCTGCGGTCGAGCCACGGCAGGAAGAACAGCGTGATCACCGCCGCGCCCATCACGACGACGCCCCAGAACTTCGACTCCGTCAGGTACATGAACACGACGATCGCGGCGGCCAGCACCGGCAGCCCGATCTTCCACTTGCCGCGCGCGCGGATCAGCGCGAGCACGCCGAGCAGCGCGATCACGATCATCAGCACGATCTTGAACGGGTCGGTGGTCGCGCGCAGCATCGCGTAGAACGCGGTGAAGTACCAGACCGGCGCGATCTCCGGCGGCGTCTGCAGCGGGTTCGCCGGGACGAAGTTGTTCGCCTCGAGGAAGTAGCCGCCCATCTCCGGCGAGAAGAACACGATCAGCGCGAACACCATCAGGAACACGCACACGCCGAGGAAATCGTGCACCGAGTAGTACGGGTGGAACGGGATGCCGTCGAGCGGGATGCCGTTCTCGTCCTTCTTCGCCTTGATCTCGATGCCGTCCGGGTTGTTCGACCCGACTTCGTGCAGCGCCACGAGGTGCGCGATCACGAGGCCGACCAGCACGAGCGGAATCGCGATCACGTGGAATGCGAAGAAGCGGTTCAGCGTGACGTCGGACACGACGTAGTCGCCGCGAATCCACAGCGACAGGTCCGGGCCGACGAACGGAATCGCCGAGAACAGGTTCACGATCACCTGCGCGCCCCAGAACGACATCTGGCCCCACGGCAGCAGGTAGCCGAAGAACGCCTCGGCCATCAGGCACAGGAAGATCGCGCAGCCGAAGATCCAGACGAGCTCGCGCGGCTTGCGGTACGAGCCGTACAGCAGCCCGCGGAACATGTGCAGGTACACGACCACGAAGAACATCGATGCACCCGTGGAGTGCATGTAGCGGATCAGCCAGCCCCACGGCACCTCGCGCATGATGTACTCGACCGACGCGAACGCGAGCATCGAGTCAGGCTTGTAGTTCATCGTCAGGAAGATGCCCGTGACGATCTGGTTGACGAGCACGAGTAGCGCGAGGGAGCCGAAGAAGTACCAGAAGTTGAAGTTCTTCGGCGCGTAGTACTCGGATACGTGCTTCTTCCAGGTGGACGTGAACGGGAAGCGCTGGTCGATCCAGCCGGTGAAACCTGTCGTGGAGACTTCGTTGTTGTCGGCGGCCATCACGCTTCTCCTTTCTCGTCCTTGCCGATCACGAGGGTCGTCGCCGACGTGAACATGTAGGGCGGGATGTCGAGATTCTGAGGCGCCGGCTTGTTCTTGAACACGCGGCCGGCGAGGTCGTAGGTCGAACCATGGCACGGGCACAGAAAACCGCCCGGCCAGTCGTCCGGCAGGTTCGGCTGCGGACCCGGCGTGAAGCGTTGGCTAGGCGTGCAGCCGAGGTGCGTACACACGGCCATCACGACGAGAATGTTCTTCCGATCGGCCCGCGACCGATATTCGTTCGCGCAATACGCGGGCAACGGCATCGAATACGGGGATTTCGTGGCCGGATCGGCCACTTCCTTGTCGGCCTTGACGACGTCGGCCAGCATCGAATCGGTGCGATTCAGGATCCAGACGGGTTTGCCGCGCCACGGCACGGTGACCATTTCGCCGGGCTTCAGGCCGCTGATGTCGACCTCGACCGGCGCACCGGCCGCTTTTGCTTTCGCGGACGGCGCAAGCGACGCCGCGAAAGGTATGACGGTGGCGACGCCTCCTACGCCACCTGCTACGGATGTCGCAATCAGCCAGGTACGGCGGCCGCTGTCGACGCGTTTCTCTTCCTTGTCTCGCATCACACGCCCCACTTCTGAGTTGGATTTTCCGTCACGACTTTCCATTCCGCCGCTAGTTTGCTCGAATGGAGTCGTCATTTACAAGGCCCGGAGATGAAAATCCCTTCGAAGTGTTTGATAGTTAAGGGTTATCCCCCACTATCGGAGCAATTAAATCATTTCGCTTTTAAGCGAATGCTACATTGCGGAATTTCGATGCACCGCCGCAAATCCGGCGCTCAGACCGGATTATGAATATCGATAAAAAGGTGTTCGAGATCGAATTCCTCGGACAAGTGGCGCCCCAGCGCCTGAATTCCGTAGCGTTCGGTCGCATGGTGCCCCGCCGCAACGAACGCGACACCGCTTTCCGCCGCCGCGTGCGTGGTCGACTCGGATACCTCGCCGGTCAGGAACACGTCCGCCCCGGCGTCGATCGCCGCATCGAAATAGCTCTGCGCGGCGCCCGTGCACCACGCGATGCGGCGCAACTGCGTGTCCGGATCGCCGAGCACGAGCGGCGTGCGGCCGAGCGTGTGCTCGACCTTCGCGACGAAGTGCTCGAGCGTGACGGGCATCGGCAGCGTCGCCATCCAGCCGAGATCGCCTTCGCCGAAACGTTGCTCGCCGATCAGCCCGAGCTTCTCGCCGAGCTGCGCGTTGTTGCCGAATTCGGGGTGCGCGTCGAGCGGCAGGTGAAACGCGAACAGATTCAGGTCGTTCGCGAGCAGCAGTTTCAGGCGCCGATACTTGCGGCCGGTGATCTGCGGCGCCTCGTTGCGCCAGAAATAGCCGTGATGGACGAGCACGGCATCCGCGCCCCATTCGAGCGCGGCTTCGAGGAGCGCGACCGACGCCGTCACGCCGGTGGCGATCTTCTCGATCTTGCGGCGCCCCTCGACCTGCAGGCCGTTCGGGCAATAGTCCTTGAAGCGCGCGGTTTCAAGGGTATTGTTCAAGTACAATTCGAGTTCGATCCGATCCATATAAACCTCTAATCCATTCAGATGCTTAGACGCTTCTGGCTGTTCTTCGCGCAGGCGGTGACCGTACTGCTCGCGCTGATGTTCATCGTCGTGACGCTCAAGCCGCAATGGCTGCAACGGCAAGGACAGCTCGGCAAGCAGCTCGCCACGCCGATCGTCGCGCTGCGCGAAGTCGCGCCGGGCATCGGCGGCGCACCGGCAACCACGTCGTATGCCGAAGCCGCGCAGAAGGCGATGCCGGCCGTCGTCAACGTGTTCTCCAGCAAGGACGGCTCGCTGCCGCCCGACCCGCGCGCGAAGGATCCGCTGTTCCGCTACTTCTTCGGCGACCGCAACGCCCGCAAGCAGCAGGACGAGCCGGCCGCCAACCTCGGCTCGGGCGTCATCGTGAGCCCTGAAGGTTACATTCTAACGAACCAGCACGTCGTGGACGGCGCCGACCAGATCGAAGTCGCGCTCGCCGACGGCCGCACGGCCACCGCGAAGGTGATCGGCAGCGATCCCGAAACCGATCTCGCGGTGCTGAAGATCAACATGACGAACCTGCCGACGATCACGCTCGGGCGCTCCGACCAGTCGCGCGTCGGCGACGTCGTGCTCGCGATCGGCAACCCGTTCGGGGTCGGCCAGACGGTCACGATGGGCATCATCAGCGCGCTCGGCCGCAACCACCTCGGCATCAACACGTTCGAGAACTTCATCCAGACCGACGCGCCGATCAACCCCGGCAACTCCGGCGGCGCGCTGGTCGACGTGAACGGCAACCTGCTCGGCATCAACACGGCGATCTACTCGCGCTCGGGCGGCTCGCTCGGCATCGGTTTCGCGATTCCGGTCTCGACCGCGCGCACGGTGCTCGAAAGCATCATCACGACGGGCTCGGTCACGCGCGGCTGGATCGGCGTCGAGCCGCAGGACGTCACGCCGGAAATCGCCGAGTCGTTCGGGCTCCAGCAGAAATCGGGCGCGATCGTCGCGGGCGTGCTGCAGGGCGGCCCGGCCGACAAGGCCGGCATCCGGCCGGGCGACATCCTGGTGAGCGTCAACGGCGAGGACATCACCGACACGACGAAGCTGCTGAACGTCGTCGCGCAGATCAAGCCGGGCACGCCCACCAAGGTGCACGTCGTGCGCAAGGGCAAGCAGTTCGACGTGAACGTCGTGATCGGCAAGCGCCCGCCGCCGCCGAAACAGGCACTCGACGAGCAGGACAGCGACAGCGAATGACGGTCGGCGGGCGGCACGCCGCCTGCCGGTCATGACGCGATGCGGAATTGAAAAAGGGCAGCCGGCCGGCTGCCCTTTTACCTTGCTTCAAACGATGCCTGGTGCCGGGAAGATGGCTATGCCACGCACCGGCCGGCGGCCAACCACGGTACCGGTGGCCGCAGCGCCACGCGGCGGCGCGTCGTCAACTCGCGGCTTCGCCGTTGCCTGCCTCGCCCTCTTCCACCGGCTTCTTCGGTACGAAGAATCGCGCGGCCAGCAGCCCGATCTCGAACAGCACGATCAGCGGCAGCGCGAGCATCAGTTGCGAGAACACGTCCGGCGGCGTGACGACCGCCGCGACCACGAATGCGCCGACGATCACGTACGGCCGCATCTCCTTCAGCTTCTTCAGGGACAGCACGCCCATCCGGACGAGCAGCACGACGACGATCGGCACCTCGAACGTGACCCCGAACGCGATGAACATCCCCAGCACGAAGCTCAGGTAGTTGTCGATGTCGGTCGTCATCTCGGCCCCGAGCGGCGCGTTGTAGTGCGCCATCACGCGGAAGATCGTCGGAAACACGAGGAAGTACGCGAACGCCATCCCGCACAGGAACAGGAAGTAGCTGCTGCCGACGAGCGGCGCGACGAGCTTCTTCTCGTGCTGGTACAGCCCCGGCGCGACGAACGCCCAGATCTGGTACAGCACGATCGGCAGCGCGATCACGAGCGCGACGAGCATCGTGACCTTCATCGGCACGAAGAACGAGCCGGTGACGTCGGTGACGATCATCTTGCCGTCTTTCGGCAGGTTGTCCATCAGCGGCCGCGCGAGCAGCTTGAAGATGTCCGGCGCCCAGTAGACGAGCCCGACGAACACGACGATCACGGCCAGCCCCGCGCGAATGATGCGATCGCGAAGCTCGACGAGATGGGAAATGAAGGTTTCTTCCGGGGCGTCGCCCGGGTTCTGCTGGGGGTCGCTCACACCGGCCCTCGGTAGGATTGACGAGCGAGCATGCGCTCGACTCAGAAGAAGCGCGTCGGCCGGCGCAGGCTGGCCGGCTGGTGGCGCGCGACACGCGCGGCGCCCGACTGCACGTGCGTGCGGCGGGTGGTCGCGCGCTTGTACCAGACAGGTGTCGCCGCCTGCTTGATGCGCCAGTTGCGACGCTTCGGCGCAAGCGCGGTCGAACTGCCTCGCCACGACGGCGCCGCAGGCGTGTCGGAACCCGCGGAACCGACGGAACCGGCGTCGCCGGACGCCCCGTCAAGACCGCCGACCGCGGAATGCCACGTGTCGTTCAGTTCCTTCTCGTGCTCGCGCAGGTTGTCGTGAATCGTCGTCTCGACGTTGCGCGCGGCCGATTCGAAATCGGTCTTCATCGTCCGCAGCGCGTCGAGTTCGATTTCGCGCGAGACCTCGGCCTTCACGTCGTTGATGTACCGCTGCGCGCGGCCGAACAGCGCGCCTGCCGTACGCGCGACGCGCGGCAGGCGCTCGGGGCCGAGCACCACGAGCGCGACGACGCCGATCAGCGCCATCTTCGAAAGACCGAGATCCAGCATCGAGAATGCCTGTCAGCGTGCCGGCGTTACGCCTTGTTCGAATCGGAACGCGTCGTTTCCTTCGCGTTGACGTCGACCGCGCCCGAACGCGGCAGCTGCTGCGCATCAGCCGGCGTTTCGCCTTCCTTCATGCCGTCCTTGAAACCCTTGACGGCGCTGCCGAGGTCGTTGCCGATGTTGCGCAGCTTCTTCGTCCCGAAAACCAGCGCGACGATCAGCAGCACGATCAGCCAGTGCCAAATGCTCAATCCACCCATGATGAAACCTCTCCTCAACCACGCCGCCATGCGGCGCAAATCGCCGGCAACGCGCCGGCTTCGACTATCGGATGCGGGGAAACGCCCCGCGTCGTCAACCCATTCGCTGCCACGGGCGCGGGCCGGCCAGGATATGCGCGTGCAGGTGGTAGACCTCCTGCCCGCCGCCCGGGCCCGTGTTGATCACCGTGCGAAAACCCGTTTCGCCGCCCGTATACGCGACGCCGAGCTGGTCGGCCAGACGCGCGACGAGCAGCATCAGCCGGCCGAGCATCGGCGCATCGGCCTCACCTGCCGCCGACAGCGTCGGCAGGTGCCGGCGCGGAATCACGAGCACGTGCGTGTCGGCCGCCGGGCGGA
The DNA here is from genome assembly GCF_020419965.1 of Burkholderia sp. AU39826. Taxonomy (NCBI): domain Bacteria; kingdom Pseudomonadati; phylum Pseudomonadota; class Betaproteobacteria; order Burkholderiales; family Burkholderiaceae; genus Burkholderia; species Burkholderia sp. AU39826. Next base: position 100,773 of record NZ_JAIZQG010000021.1, on the reverse strand, counting down.
TGTCGCGGAACGCGACGAATTCGTCGTCCTCGTGCACCTTCGTGCTCGGGATCTCGCCTGCCGCGATCTTGCAGAACAGGCAATTCGGATCGTGACTCATGTTGCTCCTGCAAACGCCCGCCCGCGGCCGGTCAGAACCACGCCTGCGGATCGAGCGTCTTGTTGTCGTTCAGGTACAGCCAACCCTTGATGATACGGTACAGCGTCCAGATCCATGTGACAAACATCACCGCGAATCCGATCACCACGAAGGCCAGCGCGAACCCGATCACGTACGCGATCAGCGCGCGCCAGAACGTGCGGATCTGCCACTCGAAGTGATCGGCGTACGGCGTGCCGGCCACATCGCCGCGCTTCACGTAGTTGATGATGATCGCAATGATGCCCGTCACGCCGCCCGTCAGCCAGTGAAATGCATAGAGGCCGTAGAGCACGTGCGTGAGCGTGCGCAGCCCGTTCAGGCGTTCGGCATCCGCTGCGCCCGGCACCGCCGGCGTCGGAAACTGGTTCGACGTATCGTTCATGATGCTACCCCCGTTGGATGACAATTCTTACAGCTTACCGCACTGTTGCCACCGCGGCGGGCCTGCCCGTCACCCGCCGTTTTCCTCGCGCTCGCGACGCTTGCGCAGCGCTTTTTCCTCGATGCCCGACAAGCCTTCGCGGCGCTCGAGTTCGGCGATCACGTCGGCCGGGCTCAGGTCGAAATGCGACAGCATCACGAGGCAGTGGAACCACAGGTCGGCCACCTCGCCGACGAGCGCGCCCGGCGCGCCGCCCTGACGCACGTCCTTCGCGGCGAGCACGACTTCGGTCGCCTCTTCGCCGATTTTCTTCAGCACCGCGTCGTCGCCCTTGTGGAACAGGCGCGACACGTACGATTGATCGGGATCGCCGCCCTTGCGGCTATCGATCACGGCCGCGAGGCGCAGCAGCGTGTCTTCGGTCGATTGCGTCATTTGTAGATGTGTTCGGGGTCTTTCAGCACCGGCTCGACCGCGACCCAGTCGCCGCTGTCCACCGTACCTTCGAATTTCTGGAAGAAGCACGAATGCCGGCCGGTGTGGCACGCGATGCCCGACACCTGCTCGACCTTCAGCAGCACGACGTCCTCGTCGCAGTCGAGCCGCACCTCGTGCACGTGCTGCACGTGGCCCGACTCCTCGCCCTTGAACCACAGGCGCTTGCGCGAACGCGAATAGTAGACCGCGCGCCGGGTCTCGACCGTCTTCGCGAGCGCCTCGCGGTTCATCCACGCGAACATCAGCACGTCGTTCGTCGACGCTTCCTGCGCGATCACCGGCACGAGGCCGTTGTCGTCCCAGCGGACCTTGTCGAGCCACGCGGGCAGGGATTTCGTTTCGGTATTCATCACAGCCTCACCGGGATGCCCTGATCGGCCATGAAGCGCTTCGCCTCGCCGACCGTGTGCTCGCCGTAGTGGAAGATGCTCGCGGCCAGCACCGCGTCGGCACGGCCGTCCTTGATGCCGTCCGCGAGATCCTGCAGGCAGCCGACGCCGCCCGATGCGATCACCGGCACCGGCACCGCGTCCGACACGCCGCGCGTGAGCGCGAGGTCGAAGCCCGACTTCGTGCCGTCGCGGTCCATGCTCGTGAGCAGGATCTCGCCCGCGCCGAGCGCGGCCATCTTGCGCGCCCATTCGATCGCGTCGAGGCCCGTGTTCTTGCGGCCGCCGTGCGTGAACACTTCCCAGCGCGGCGTCTCGCCGTCGGCCGACACGCGCTTCGCGTCGATCGCGACGACGATGCACTGCGAGCCGTACTTGTCGGCCGCGTCGCGCACGAGCTGCGGATTCGCGACCGCCGACGAGTTCATGCTGACCTTGTCCGCGCCCGCGTTCAGCAGGCGCCGCACGTCCTCGACGGCGCGCACGCCGCCGCCGACGGTCAGCGGAATGAACACCTGCGACGCGACGGCTTCGATGATCGGCAGGATCAGGTCGCGCTGGTCGGAGGTCGCGGTGATGTCGAGGAAGGTGAGTTCGTCGGCACCCTGGTCGTCGTAGCGGCGGGCGATTTCGACAGGGTCGCCGGCGTCGCGCAGCTCGACGAAGTTGACGCCCTTGACGACACGCCCGGCGGTCACGTCCAGGCAGGGGATGATGCGTTTAGCTAGAGCCATGATGTTGCGCCAAATGCCGCGCTGGGACGGCCGGTTACGGAAGCCTCGCGCGAGGCTTCCGGCGGGGCTGCCCGCGGGCAGCCCCGGCGAACGGGACGACCGCGGTTACGCGTTGTCGAGTTCGCCGTTCAGTTCGTCCGCGCGCTTTTGCGCGGCCGCGAAATCGAGATCGCCGGAGTAGATCGCCCGGCCGCAGATCACGCCTTCGACGCCGTGCTCTTCCACTTCGCACAGGCTCTCGATGTCCGTGAGGTTCGACAGGCCGCCGCTCGCGATCACCGGGATGCCGACCGCCTGCGCGAGCTTCACGGTCGCGTCGATGTTGATGCCCTGCAGCATCCCGTCGCGGCCGATGTCCGTGTAGACGATCGATTCGACGCCGTAGTCCTCGAACTTCTTCGCGAGATCGATCACCTCGTGGCCCGTCAGCTTGCTCCAGCCGTCGGTCGCGACCTTGCCGTCCTTCGCGTCCAGCCCGACGATGATGTTGCCGGAGAACGCGGTGCACGCGTCCTGCAGGAAGCCCGGATTCTTCACGGCCGCGGTGCCGATGATCACGTAGGACAGGCCGGCGTCGAGATACTTCTCGATCGTCTCGAGGCTGCGGATGCCGCCGCCGAGCTGTACGGGGATTTCGTCGCCGACTTCGTCGAGGATCGCTTCGATCGCGTCGAGATTCTTCGGCTTGCCGGCGAATGCGCCGTTCAGGTCGACGAGATGGAGCCGCCGTGCGCCGAGGTCGACCCACTTGCGGGCCATCGCCGCCGGGTCCTCGGAGAAAATCGTGGCCTGGTCCATATCGCCCTGTTTCAGGCGCACACACTGACCGTCTTTGAGATCGATGGCCGGAATCAGCAACATAGCAATCGGGTGTCGTCGTGGAAAATGAAAAGAATCCGGCGCGTACCGGCCAAACCGGTGCCGCGCCGTCTCGCTAGTTTAGTACAACTCTTTCGGCGCTTAAGCGAGCGTGCCACGTGCGACAGGCCGTTCGGCCAGGTCGACTGTGGCTCGCGCACCACGTTTTACGGTTTCCAGTGCACGAAGTTGCGATACAGACGCAACCCGACCTCCGCGCTTTTCTCCGGGTGGAATTGGGTCGCGAAGAGGTTGTCCCGCGCGACCGCGGACGTAAACGGCGCACCGTAAGCCGTTTCGCCTACCGTGTGCGCCGGGTTGTCCGGCGTCACGTAGTAGCTGTGCACGAAGTAGAAATACGCGTCGTCGGGCACGCCGTCCCACAGCGGGTGCGGCTGCGCCTGGCGCACGCGGTTCCAGCCCATCTGCGGCACCTTGAAGCGCGAGCCGTCGTCCTGCAGCCGGCCGTCCAGCTCGAAACGCACGACCTTGCCGGGCAACAGGCCCAGGCCCTTCGTGTCGCCTTCCGCGCTCCAGTCGAACAGCATCTGCTCGCCGACGCACACGCCGAGCAGCGGCTTCGTGCGCGATGCGTCGATCACCGCTTCCTGCAGCCCCGATTCGCCGAGGCAACGCATGCAGTCGGGCATCGCGCCCTGGCCGGGCAGCACGACGCGGTCGGCCGCGCGAATCGCGGCCGGCGTGTCGACGATCGCCACGTCGGCGGCCGGTTCGGCCTTCTTGAGCGCCTGCGCGACCGAGCGCAGGTTGCCCATCCCATAATCCACAATCGCAATCGAAGTTTTCATCTCAGTGCAGGCAGTAGCGCCCTCAGTCCATCGACGATGAATTCCACCGCCAGCGCCGACAGCATCAGACCCATCAGCCGCGTGGCGATGTTGATGCCGGTGCGGCCGATCCAGGTCGCGATCGGCTCGGCGAGCCGCATCGCGACGAAACACAGAACAGCCAGGACCGCGCCGATCGCGACCAGCCCGGCCCGCTCATACCAGTGATGCGCGTTCGCCGCATAGATGATCACCGTGCTGATCGAGCCGGGGCCCGTGAGCAGCGGAATCGCCAGCGGCACGACCGCGATGTTGTCCTTCAGCTCGGCTTCGTGGCGCTCCTCCGGCGTGGATCGCGTGTTGCCGATCTGCGCGTTCAGCATGTTGATCGCCATCAGCAGCATGATGATCCCGCCGCCCACCTCGAGCGACCCGACCGAAATGCCGAAGAAGTTGATGATCTGCTGCCCGAGCAGCGCGGTCACCGTCATCACGCAGAACACCGACACCGATGCGATCCGGATCGTGCGCCGCCGCTCGCCGTCCGTCTGCTGCGCCGTCAGGCTCAGGAAGAACGGCACCGCGCCGACCGGATTGATCAGCGCGAGCAGCGAGATGAACGATTTGAGCAGATCCATCGCAAGCCGGCGCGCCGCGCCGAAGCCGTGAGGTTGTCCTTGGCGTCGTCCGTCCGGAGGTTCAGAGGCTGCCTTTGGTCGACGGAATCTGCCCCGCCGCGCGCTCGTCGAGCTCCACCGCCGCGCGCAGCGCGCGGCCGAAGGCCTTGAACACCGTCTCGAGCTGATGGTGCGCGTTGATCCCGCGCAGGTTGTCGATGTGCAGCGTGACGCCCGCGTGGTTCACGAACCCGCGGAAGAATTCGATCGACAGGTCGACGTCGAACGTGCCGATCCGCGCGCGCGTGAACGGCACGTGGAATTCGAGGCCCGGCCGGCCGGAGAAGTCGATCACGACGCGCGACAGCGCTTCGTCGAGCGGCACGTACGAGTGGCCGTAGCGGCGGATGCCCTTGCGGTCGCCGATCGCCTTCGCGACGGCCTGACCGAGCGTGATGCCGACATCCTCGACCGTGTGGTGATCGTCGATATGCGTGTCGCCGTGCGCTTCGACCTCGAGATCGACCAGACCGTGTCGCGCGATCTGGTCGAGCATATGGTCTAGAAACGGCACGCCGGTGGCCAGCTTCTGCTGGCCGGTGCCGTCGAGATCGAGCTTCACACGGATCTGCGTTTCGCTGGTATTGCGAACGACTTCCGCCACACGCATGGCAATTCCTTGATTGAGTCTGATGTAAATGGGGATTGATCGTCGCGCGCCGCCGCGCCCTGGGCTCAACCGGGCAGCGCGAGTTTCAAGGCGGCCAGGAGGCGAGCGTTTTCGTCGGGAGAACCGACGGTCAGCCGCACGCATTCGGCCAGTAACGGATGCATTTTACTCACGTTTTTGACCAGCACCCGCTCGGTGAGCAGCGCATCGAACACGGCAGCCGCGTCCGGCACGCGCACCAGCAGGAAATTGCCGGCGCTCGGGAACACCGTCGCGCCCGGCAGCGAGGCCACCGCCTGCGCGAGGCGCGTGCGCTCCGCACGCAATTCGGCCGCCTGCGCGTCGAGCACGTCGAGGTGGTCGAGCAGGAAATCGGCGGTCGCCTGGGTCAGCACGTTGATGTTGTACGGCGGTCGCACCTTGTCGAATTCGTTCAGCCACGCGGGCGAGCCGACGAGATAGCCGAGGCGGATGCCCGCGAGGCCGAGCTTCGATACCGTGCGCATCACGACGACGTTGTCGAACTCGGCGGCGCGCGGCAGCCACGAGCGCTCGGCGAACGGCTGGTACGCCTCGTCGATCACGATCAGGCTGTGCCGCGCGGCCGCGACGATCCGTTCGACGTCGGCATCGTCGTACAGCGTGCCGGTCGGGTTGTTCGGATACGCGAGATAGACGATCGCCGGCCGGTGCTCGGCGATCGCCGCGAGCAGCGCGTCGGCGTCGAGCGTCAGGTCCGCCTTCAGCGGCACGCCGACGAATTCGAGCTGCGCGAACTTCGCCGACAGTTCGTACATCACGAAGCCCGGCACCGGTGCGAGCACCTTCGCGCCCGGCTTCGCGCACGCGACCGAGATCATGCTGATGATTTCGTCGGAGCCGTTGCCGAGCAGCACGTCGCAGCCGGCCGGCACGCCCATCGCATGGCGCAGCTTGTCGAGCAGCGCGGCCGGGCGCGGCGCCGGATAGCGGTTCAGCGCGACCTGCGCGAGCCGCTCGCCGAGCGCCGCGGCGAGCGGTTCGGGCAGCGGATACGGGTTCTCCATCGCGTCGAGCTTCACGAACCCGCTCGCGTCCGGCACCGGATAGCTGGTCATCGCGAGCACGTCGCGGCGGATGATGTCTTGTGGCGTCGTCATGGTTTCAAGCCGGCGTGCATCGCGCCGGCGTCAAATGGTCGGCAAGGCGGCGGCTGCCGCCCTGCACTGGTCCCCTGCCCCGATCCGGGGCGGCCGGCGCGGCGCATCGGCGCCTGCCCGGCCCCGCGCACCCTGCGCGCTCAGCCCTTCATCCGGAACTCGGCGCTCCTCGCGTGCGCCTGCAGCCCTTCGCCGTACGCGAGCTCGGACGCGATCTCGCCGAGCGTCTGCGCGCCTTCCGCGCTGACCTCGATCAGGCTCGAACGCTTGATGAAGTCGTACACGCCGAGCGGCGACGAGAAGCGCGCGGTGCGCGACGTCGGCAGCACGTGGTTCGGGCCCGCGCAGTAGTCGCCGAGGCTCTCGCTCGTGTAGCGGCCGAGGAAGATCGCGCCCGCGTGGCGGATCTGCTGGCCCCATTGCTGCGGCTCCAGCGCCGAGATTTCGAGGTGTTCCGGCGCGATGTCGTTCGCGATCCGGCACGCCTCGGCCATGTCGCGCACCTTGATCAGCGCGCCGCGGCCTTCGAGCGACGCACGGATCACGTCCTGGCGCGGCATGGTCGGCAGCAGCTCGTCGATCGCCTTCTCGACGCGCTCGAGGAACGCGCCGTCGGGGCACAGCAGGATCGATTGCGCGAGTTCGTCGTGCTCGGCCTGCGAGAACAGGTCCATCGCGACCCAGTTCGGATCGGTCGTCCCGTCGCACAGCACGAGGATTTCCGACGGCCCGGCGATCATGTCGATGCCGACCGTGCCGAACACGCGGCGCTTCGCCGACGCGACGTACGCGTTGCCGGGGCCGCAGATCTTGTCGACGGCCGGCACCGTCTGCGTGCCGTACGCGAGCGCGCCGACCGCCTGCGCACCGCCGATCGTGAACACGCGATCGACGCCGCCGAGCAGCGCGGCGGCCAGCACGAGATCGTTCTTCACGCCGTCCGGCGTCGGCACGACCATCACGATTTCGCCGACCCCGGCGACGCGCGCCGGAATCGCGTTCATCAGCACCGACGACGGATACGCGGCCTTGCCGCCCGGCACGTACAGGCCGACGCGGTCGAGCGGCGTGACTTTCTGGCCGAGCACCGTGCCGTCGCTTTCCGTGTACTGCCAGCTATGCGTGCCGCACTCGATCTTCTGCTTCTCGTGGTACGCGCGCACGCGGGCGGCGGCGGCTTCCAGCGCCGCGCGCGCCTTCGGCGCGAGGCCGTCGAGCGCCGTCTGCAGCGCGTCCTGCGGCAGTTCGAGCGCGCCGACGCTCGTCGCGCTCAGCCGGTCGAAGCGGTTCGTGTACTCGAGCACCGCGGCGTCGCCGCGCGACTTCACGTCGGCGAGGATCTTCGCGACCGATTGCTCGATCGCTTCGTCTTCGCTCGCCTCGAACGCGAGCACGGCGCGCAGCGCGGCGCCGAAGCCTTCGTTCGTCGAATCGAGCTTGCGGATGGTGATGGACATGGGAGTTCCGTTACGGTGATGCGCTCAACCGCCATTCTGCGACGCGCGTTCGAACGCGTCGAGGATCGGCTTGAGCGCCGCGCGCTTCAACTTCAGCGCGGCCTGGTTCACGACGAGGCGCGACGAGATCGCCATGATCTCCTCGACCTCGACCAGATTGTTCGCCTTCAGCGTGCCGCCCGAGCTGACGAGGTCGACGATCGCGTCGGCCAGGCCGACCAGCGGCGCGAGTTCCATCGAGCCGTACAGCTTGATCAGGTCGACGTGCACGCCCTTCGCGGCAAAGTGCTCGCGCGCCGTTTCGACGTATTTGGTCGCGACCCGCAGGCGCGCGCCCTGGCGCACCGCGTTCGCGTAGTCGAAGCCGGCCGGCACGGCCACCGACATCCGGCAGCGCGCAATGTTCAGATCGATCGGCTGGTACAGGCCCGAGCCGCCGTGCTCGACCAGCACGTCCTTGCCGGCCACGCCGAAATCGGCCGCGCCGTATTCCACGTAGGTCGGCACGTCGCTCGCGCGGACGATGATCACGCGCAGGTTCGGATCGGTCGTCGGCAGGATCAGCTTGCGCGACGTTTCCGGGTCCTCGGCCACCTGCACGCCGGCGGCGGCCAGCAGCGGCAGGGTTTCCTCGAAAATCCGGCCCTTCGACAGGGCGAGGGTCAGCGGCGCGCTCATGCTTGGCTCCCGGAAAGGCGGCGCACGTTCGCGCCGACGGCGGTCAGTTTGGCTTCCATGCGGTCGTAGCCGCGGTCCAGGTGATAGATGCGGTCGACGAGCGTTTCGCCGTCGGCGCGCAGCCCGGCGATCACGAGGCTCGCCGATGCACGCAGGTCGGTCGCCATCACGTTCGCGCCCGACAGCTTGTCGACGCCCGTCACGAGCGCGGTGTTGCCGTCGATCGTGATGTTCGCGCCAAGCCGGTTCAGCTCCTGCACGTGCATGAAGCGGTTCTCGAAAATGGTTTCGACGACCTGCGCGGTGCCCGTCGCGACCGTATTGAGGGCCATGAACTGCGCCTGCATGTCGGTCGGGAACGCCGGGTATTCCGACGTGCGGATCGTCACCGCCTGCGGGCGGCGGTCCATCTTCACGCGCAGCCAGCTGTCGCCTTCCTCGATCGACACGCCGGCTTCGCGCAGCTTGTCGATCACCGCGTCGAGGATGTGCGGGCGCACGCCCGTCAGCATCACGTCGCCGCCGGCGGCCGCGACCGCGCACAGGAACGTGCCGGCCTCGATACGGTCGGGGATCACCGCGTGGCGGGCGCCGTGCAGCCGCTCGACGCCCTGGATCACGAGGCGGTCGGTGCCGATGCCGTCGATTTTCGCGCCCATCGCGACCAGCAAGTGTGCGAGATCACTCACTTCCGGCTCGCGCGCGGCGTTTTCGATCACCGTCTCGCCGTCGGCGAGCGTCGCGGCCATCAGCAGGTTTTCCGTCCCCGTCACCGTGATCATGTCGGTCACGATGCGCGCGCCCTTCAGGCGCTTCGCGCGCGCTTCGATGAAGCCGTGCTCGATGCTGATTTCCGCGCCCATCGCCTGCAGGCCCTTGATGTGCTGGTCGACCGGCCGCGCGCCGATCGCGCAGCCGCCCGGCAGCGACACCTTCGCCTCGCCGAAGCGCGCGAGCAGCGGCCCGAGCACGAGGATCGACGCGCGCATCGTCTTCACGAGCTCGTACGGCGCGACGAGGTTGTCGACGCGCGACGCGTCGAGCTGCACGCGGCAGCCGTCGGTCTCGCTCTTCACGCCCATCTGGTTCAGCACCTTCAGCGTCGTGCGCACGTCCTTCAGGTTCGGCACGTTGTCGAGCTCGACCGGCTCGGCGCTGAGCAGCCCCGCGCACAGGATCGGCAGCGCGGCGTTCTTCGCGCCCGACACGACGATCTCGCCGGACAGGCGGTTGCCGCCTTCGATCGCGAGTTTGTCCATCCCCTGTCCCTGCGATTCCCCGTTGGCGGCCGGGTGTGCCGTGGCGACGCTCTGGACGGCGTCGCGCTCGTTGACGGTGACTTGCACTCAGTGATTTCCGTTTATGCGTTCTGCCATTCGGCGGGCGTCAGCGTCTTCATGCTGAGCGCGTGAATTTCCTGCTTCATGCGATCGCCGAGCGCCGCATAGACGAGCTGGTGCCGCTGGATCGGCCGCTTGCCTTCGAAGGCCGCCGACACGATCGTCGCGAAGAAATGCTGGCCGTCGCCTTCGACTTCCAGATGCGTGCAGGCGAGACCGCCGGCGATGTATTGCTTGACCTGTTCGGGAGTCGGCAACATGGTGTAAGGCTCCTGTCGGCGCGCGCCGCCCGTGGGGCGGCCGCGGCCTGTCGATATCAATGACGCAGTTTGTAGCCGGTCGCGAGCAGCCGCATCGCGATCAGCGCGAGCAGCACGAAGAAACCGGTGACGATCGCGAGGCTCGCGAACGGGTTGATGTCGGACGCGCCGAAGAACCCGAAACGGAAGCCGTCGATCATGTAGAAAAACGGGTTGAGACGCGACACCTCGCGCCACACGGGCGGCAGCGAGTGCGTCGAATAGAACACGCCGGACAGGAACGTCAGCGGCATGATCAGGAAGTTCTGGAACGCGGCGAGCTGGTCGAACTTCTCGGCCCATATCCCGGCGATCAGGCCGAGCGTGCCGAGGATCGCCGAGCCGAGCAGCGCGAACGCCATGATGAACAGCGGCGCCGCGAAGTGCATCGGGATAAACCAGATCGTCACGACGAACACGCCGGTGCCGACCGCGAGCCCGCGCACGACCGACGCGAGCACGTACGCGCCGAAGATGTCGCGGTACGACAGCGGCGGCAGCAGCATGAACACGAGGTTGCCGGTGATCTTCGACTGGATCAGCGACGACGAGCTGTTCGCGAACGCGTTCTGCAGCACGCTCATCATCACGAGGCCCGGCACGAGAAAGCTCACGTACTCGACGCCCGGATACACCTCGACGCGGCCCGACAGCGCGTGGCCGAAGATCGTCAGGTACAGCAGCGCCGTCACGATCGGCGCGAGCACCGTCTGGAACGACACCTTCCAGAAACGCAGCAGTTCCTTGTAGAACAGCGTCCGAAACCCGCTTCCCGGCACGCGCCGGGCCGCCCCTTCGAGCGGCAGCGAACGCAGTTCGCGTGGGGAGTGTTGATTCATGCCAGACCCTCGATCACCTCGGCCCCGTTCATCACCTGGACGAACACATCCTCGAGGTCGGCCTTGCGGACCTCGATCTCGTCGAACGTGCAGCCGGCCGCGCGGCATTGCGCGAGGATGCGCTCGACCTCGTCATAGCTCGCGAGGCGCAGCAGGTGCTCGCCCGGTGCGCGCGCGGCCGGGTCGGTCTCCAGCCCGCGCAGCTCGGCCGGCAGCGCGCCCGTCGCGAGCCGCAGGTACAGCTGCAGCCCCGCGAAGCGGCGCAGCAGCGCGTCGGTGCGGTCGAGCGCGACGACTTCGCCCCGGCGCAGCATCGCGATGCGGTCGCACAGCGACTCGGCTTCCTCGAGGTAATGGGTGGTCAGCACGATCGTGTGACCCTCACGGTTCAGGCGCGAGATGAATTTCCACAGGGTCTGGCGCAATTCGACGTCGACGCCGGCGGTCGGCTCGTCGAGCACGATCACGGGCGGCCGGTGCACGAGCGCCTGCGCGACGAGCACGCGGCGCTTCATCCCGCCCGACAGCGCACGCATGTTCGCGTCGGCTTTCTCGGTGAGATCGAGATTGGCCATCACTTCGTCGATCCAGTCGTCGTTGCGGCGCAGCCCGAAATAGCCGGACTGGATCCGCAGCGTCTCGCGGACAGTGAAGAACGGGTCGAAAACGAGTTCCTGCGGAACGACGCCGAGGGCGCGGCGCGCGTTGCGGAAGTCCTGGACGACGTCGTGACCGCGCACCGAGATACTGCCTTCGTCGGCCCGGGCGAGCCCGGCGAGGATACTGATGAGCGTGGTCTTGCCTGCGCCGTTGGGGCCGAGCAGACCGAAAAACTCGCCTTCCTCGACCGACAGGCTGACGCCCTTGAGCGCCTGAAGCGACTTGTAGCGCTTCTTGACGTGACGGATTTCTATGGCTGACATGACTGTGCGCGACGCAACGGCCGCGACGCCTATTCTGTGCTTGCTGCGAAAGAAAATGGGGGCCGGACGCCGATTGGCTGCCCCGCAAAACGCTTGATTATAGGGCAAACCGGCTGGGGGAGCCGGCGCCGACGGCGCGCGGCCTGAAGCGTGCGCGCGCCGGCTGGCGCGGCAGGCTTCGGTCGGACAGGGTCAATGTCGCCCGGCGCCTTCGATGAGCGCGTCGACGCCGTAGGCGCGCGCGAGGCTGGCGAGCTTCGGAGGGAGATTGAGGATGTCGAGGGCCACGCCGCGCGCTTTGGCGGCACGTTGCCATGCGAGCAGCACGGCGAGCGCGGACGAGTCGAACTGCGCGAGCGCCGCGCAATCGACGGCGGTCGCGCCCGCGCCGATGCGCGCAAGACCGTCCGCGAGCGCGGACTTCGCGCTCGTGACGGTCAGCGAGGAGCCGGCTTCGAAGCCGCTCACGACGCCTGCTTGCCTGCGGCAAGCTCCTGGTTGCGCTGCGTCAGGAACTTGATCAGGCCGTCCACGCCGCTTTGCTGGATCTTCTCGTTGAACTGTTGCTGGTACGTCTGGATCAGCCATGCGCCGAGCACGTTCAGGTCGTACACCTTCCAGCCGTTCGCCGTCTTGTACAGGCGGTAATCGATCTGGACCGGCTGGCCGTTGTTCATCGCGACCGTCTTGACCACCACGTCGGTATCGGCCGGATCGGCGCGGAACGGCGGGTACTGGATCTGCTGGTCGGGCTTCAGTTGCGCGAGTGCGCCCGAGTACGTGCGGATCAGCAGCAGCTTGAACTGCTCCTGAACCTGCTGCTGCTGCTCGGCCGTCGCCGTGCGCCAGTTGCGGCCCATCGCGAGCTGCGTCGTGCGGCGGAAATCGGTGTACGGCAGGATGTCCTTGTTGACGATCGAGATGATGCGGTTGGTGTCGCCCTGCTTGATCGTCTGCTGCTTGACTTCGTCGAGGACCTGCTGCGTCGCCGTCTTGATCAGCGCCTGCGGGTTCGACTGGTCGACTTCCGCGTGAGCTGCGCCGCCGAACGAGAACAGCGCCGCGAAAACGGGGATCAGGAACAGTTTTTTCATCATAGTGGCCTGCATGAATGAGTCGATGCGAAGGTTGGAGCAGGTAGCTTACGCGCAAGTTCGCATACGCTACCGACTGAATCGTTTCCGGCTGTAACGAATGTAAGCCCGTCAGTGCAGCCGGATGCTCGGGAACCGGAGCCCTCCCGGCGACGGCGGCGCCACCTGCATCGCCGGTACGTTCGTCTCGCTGGCCGGGTTCGGCGCTTCGGCCGTGCCCGAGGCCGGCGCGGCAACCGCCGCGCCCGATGCGCCCGCCGGCGCCGCCCCGCCCACCGCCGCCGCGCCCGCGGTACCGGCCGCGCCGGCTGCCGCCGGTGCCGCGCCGTCTTCCGGCAAGTCGTACTTCGGCAGCGCGTCGTTGCTCGACGTCGCGGCGGCCTCGCCGCGCGCGTTGCTGATCAGCATCTGGCGGCGCTGCAGATACGCATTGCGCACGAACGAATACTTGTCGAGCGCCGCGGCATCCAGCACGTCGCCCGCGCCGAGCAGGTTCGCGCGCGTGTTGACGAGGTTCACGCCGAACAGGCCCCAGCTCAGGCCGTCCGGCTTCACGTAGGTGAGCGGGTTGCCGACGTAGTCGACGCCGAGGCCGGCCGTGTCGCGCAGCGTGCTCGGGCCGAGCAGCGGCAGCACGAGGTACGGGCCCGACGGCATGCCGTAGCGGCCCATCGTGATCCCGAAGTCGGCCGTGTGCTTCGGCAGCTTCGCGATCGTCGCGACGTCGAACAGGCCGCCGACGCCGAACACCGTGTTGATCACGACGCGCATGATGTCGCCGACGCCGTCGGCGATCCGCAGCTGCACGATGTTGTTCGCCGCGATGTAGACGTCGCCGATGTTCGAGAAGAAGTTCGTCACGCTGTCACGCACCGGCTGCGGCACCACGTACTGGTAACCCTTCGCGACCGGCTTCAGCGCGTACGTGTCGACCGTGTCGTTGAACTTGTACATCGTCCGGTTGAAGCCTTCGAGCGGATCGCCCTTGGTCGGCGTCTGCACGGTCGCGCAGCCGCTCAACGCGGCGACTGCCGCAACCGCCAGCGCGGCGTGCCTGATGCGGATCGTGTGCATGGTCATTACCCTCTTGTCTTTCTCTCGTGTGGTTATTGGGCTGCAGCGCCGGACACCGCGGACGCCGGCACCGCCACCGGCGCGGGCGCGGCGGGCGCCGCCGGTGCCCCGGCTGCCGGCTTCGCGCCGCCCGCGTCGGCGGCCTTGCTGTACAGGAACTGGCCGATCAGGTTCTCGAGCACGATCGCCGATTGCGTCATCGTGATGGTATCGCCGGCCTTCAGCATTTCGGTGTCGCCGCCCGGATCGAGGCCGATATATTGCTCGCCGAGCAGGCCGGACGTCAGGATCTTCGCCGACGAATCCTTCGGGAATTGATACTGACCGTCGACGTCGATCGTGACGACCGCCTGGTAGGTGTTGGTATCGAACCCGATCGACTTCACGCGGCCGACCACGACGCCCGCGCTTTTCACGGCCGCACGCGGCTTCAGGCCGCCGATGTTGTCGAATTTCATTCTCACCGAGTAGGTCGGCTGAAACGACAGCGAGCTCATGTTGCCGACCTTCAGCGCCAGGAACAGCACCGCGAGGAAGCCCACCACCACGAACAGGCCGACCCAGAAGTCGAGAGCAGTCTTTTTCATCGTCATCCCAAAATTTGGCTTGGCTGAGGCTTAGCTGAACATCAGCGCGGTCAGCAGGAAATCGAGGCCGAGTACGGCGAGCGACGCGAACACGACCGTCTTGGTGGTCGCGCGCGACACGCCTTCGGGCGTGGGCTTCGCTTCATACCCTTGAAACAGTGCAATGAAGGTCACGGCGAACCCGAACACGATGCTCTTGATCACGCCGTTGCCGACGTCGGCCCACACCTGGACCCCGCCCTGCATCTGCGACCAGAACGCGCCCGGATCGACGCCGATCAGCACGACGCCGACGAAATAGCCGCCGAGCACGCCGACCGCGTTGAAGATCGCGGCCAGCAGCGGCATCGCGATGATGCCGGCCCACATGCGCGGCGCGATCACGTTCTTGATCGGGTCGACCGCCATCATCTCGAGCGCGGTAAGTTGCTCGCCGGCCTTCATCAGGCCGATCTCGGCCGTGAGCGACGTGCCCGCGCGGCCCGCGAACAGCAGCGCGGTGACGACCGGCCCGAGCTCGCGCACGAGCGACAGCGCGACCAGCAGGCCGAGCGCCTGCTCGGAACCGTAGCGGTTCAGCGTGTAATACCCCTGCAGGCCGAGCACGAAGCCGACGAACAGCCCCGACACGGCGATGATCACGAACGAATAGTTGCCGAGGAAGTGGATCTGCTTCGTGACGAGCCGCGGCCGGCGCAGCAGCGGGAAGAATTCCAGCACGAGGCGCACGAACAGGCGCGTGCCGTAGCCCGCCCGCTCGAGGCCGCCGATGACGTAACGTCCGATCGCGCTGATCATGCGCGCCCTCCGCCGAGCCCGAAATCCGCTGCCAGCGGCGGGCTCGTGTAATGAAATTTGAACGGGCCGTCCGGCGCGCCGTCGATGAATTGCCGCACGCTCGGATCGGTCGACGCGCGCAGCTCGTCGGGCGTGCCCTGCGCGAGCACGCCGCCATTGGCCAGAAAATACACGTAGTCGGCGATCGCGAACGATTCCGGCACGTCGTGCGTGACGAGGATCGACGTCGCGCCGAGCGCCTGGTTCAGCGTGCGGATCAGGTTCGCGGTGATGCCGAGCGAGATCGGATCGAGGCCCGCGAACGGCTCGTCGTACATGATGAGCTGCGGATCGAGCGCGATCGCGCGCGCCAGCGCGATGCGGCGCGCCATCCCGCCCGACACCTCGGACGGCATCAGGTCGCGCGCGCCGCGCAGCCCGACCGCGTTCAGCTTCATCAGCACGAGGTCGCGGATCAGGTCTTCGGGCAAATCGGTGTGCTCGCGCAGCGCGAACGCGACGTTCTCGAACACCGACATGTCGGTAAACAGCGCGCCGAACTGGAACAGCATGCCCATCTTGCGGCGCAGCGCGTACAGGCCGTCGCGCGTTTGCGCGCCGACGTCGGCGCCGTCGAACAGCACCTGGCCGCGGCGCGCACGCACGAGGCCGCCGATCAGGCGCAGCACGGTGGTCTTGCCGCAACCCGAGCCGCCCATGACCGCGACGACCTGCCCGCGCCCGAAGCGCAGGTTCAGGTTGGACAGGACGAGGCGGTCGCCATAGCCGAAGTCGACGTCGCGAAGTTCCAGCAGGGTCTCGGTAGGAGTGGGGCTCACGGAGCTGACAGTCCTTTTACGCAGAACGCCGAATTATAGGGCCTGCATTGGAATGATGTCGTGACGCCGTTCCGGGCCCTGCGGTCAATGATTGTCAAATTGTCCGGCAAAGCACTGCTGCAGTGCAATAAGCGCCGTCCGATAATCGGCCGCGCCCGTGACCGCGCTGACCACCGCGACGCCGCCGACGCCCGTGCCCAGCACGGCCGGCAGCGTGTCGACCCCGACCCCGCCGATCGCGACGAGCGGCGCGCTCGCGCCGGCGAAGCGCGCGTAGCGGGCAATCCGCGCGAGGCCCTGCGGCGGCGCGGCGACGGCCTTGGTGGCGGTCGCGTACACGGGGCCGAGCGCGAGATAGCTCGGCCGCGCGTGCAGCGCGCGCAACATCTCGTAATAACCGTGGCTCGAAAGTCCGAGCCGCAGGCCCGCACGCGCGATCGCGGCCAGGTCGGCCGTTTCGAGGTCCTCCTGGCCGAGATGCACGCCGTACGCGCCTTCTTCTACCGCGATCTGCCAGTGATCGTTGATGAACACGCGCGCATCGGGATAGCGGCGCCCCGCCGCGACCGCGCGCGCGATTTCCCGGCGCAGCGCGTCCGGCGCCGCATCCTTCACGCGCAATTGCACGGTTCGCGCGCCGCCGTCGAGCACGCGCTCGACCCATGCGGCGCTCGGCACGACCGGATAGAGGCCGAGCCGCGCGGGGCACGGCGCGAACGCCGGCTCCGGCGCAGGCGGCAGCCCGGCGACACGCGGGAATCGCGCGGCATCGACCGGCCATGCGTCGGCGGCGCGCGTCTCGTCGCCGTCACGCCACGCCAGCGCGAGCACCAGCGCGTCGACCGGCGCGAAGCCGCAATCGAGGAACGCGGCGAGCGCCGCGATCCAGTCGTCCGCGAGCGGATGCGCGGCGTCGAGCGCGTAGCGCACGCCGGCCGCATGCAGCACGGCGCCGCCCTCGTCGAATTCGATCGCCACCGCGTCCGGCGACGCAGGCCGCGACACGGCCGACGCACGCGCCTGCGCGGCACGGTCGCCCGCCGACACGATCAGCACGTCGCCGTCGGCCGGCAGGTCGGGCGCCGCCACGCAGAGCCGCCACGGCGCCGCGCCACCCTCCGGCCAGTCGCCGAGCCGCGCGCGAATCCGCTCGGCCGCTTCGGCCAGTTCGTCGGCCGGCGGCCAGAACGCATTGGCGAAGCGCGCGCTCATGCGCCGCCCCCGTCCTGGTGCCAGAACGGCATCCCGACGACCGGCGTGCTCGCGTGCGCGGTCTCGCGCGCATCCATCGGGCCGGCGAGATACGCGGCGCGGCCGGCCTCGACGCCCTGCGCGAACGCGCGCGCCATGATTTCCGGGTGCGTGGCCTGCGACACGGCCGTATTCAGCAGCACGCCGTCGAAGCCCCACTCCATCACCTGACACGCGTGCGACGGCACGCCGAGCCCCGCGTCGACGATCAGCGGCACGTCCGGCAGCCGTTCGCGCAGCACGCGCAGACCGTACGGATTCACGACGCCCTTGCCGGTGCCGATCGGCGCGCCCCACGGCATCAGCGCCTCGCAGCCGACGTCGAGCAGGCGCCGGCCGATCACGAGATCCTCGGTGCAGTACGGCAGCACCTTGAAGCCGTCCTTGACCAGTTGCGCCGCGGCTTCGATCAGCCCGACCGGGTCGGGCTGCAGCGTGTAGTCGTCGCCGATCAGTTCGAGCTTGATCCAGTCGGTATCGAATACCTCGCGCGCCATGTGCGCGGTGGTCACCGCTTCGGCGACGGTCTGGCAGCCGGCCGTGTTCGGCAGCAGCGGCACCGCGTGGCGCTTGAGCAGGTCGAAGAAGCCGGCTTCGGCCGTGCCGCCCGTCATCTGCCGGCGCAGCGCGACCGTCACCATTC
This sequence comes from Burkholderia sp. AU39826, assembly GCF_020419965.1. Taxonomy (NCBI): domain Bacteria; kingdom Pseudomonadati; phylum Pseudomonadota; class Betaproteobacteria; order Burkholderiales; family Burkholderiaceae; genus Burkholderia; species Burkholderia sp. AU39826. The sequence continues at coordinate 82,755 of NZ_JAIZQG010000021.1, read as the reverse complement.
CGGGGCGCGACGCGGCGATCGAATCGGACAGCGACTGCAGCGACGGATAGCGCGACGTGCCGAGCAGCACGCGGCTTGCGAAGGTTACGCCGTACAGCGTGAGCGCGTCGGCGGAGGTGGGGGACGTCATGTCGTTTTCCTGGAAGAGCGGGGACGAACCGGCGGCGCTCAGCCGCCCGCGACGGGGTGCACGACGTCGAGCTTGTCGCCCGCCGCGAGCGCGCGCGCCGCATGCTGCGTGCGCGCGACGAAGTTGCCGTTCAGCGCGACCGCGTACGGCGGACGCGCGCCGTACGCGGCCAATGCGTCGGCCACCGTCGCGCCGTCGGGCAGCGTCAGGGTCTGTTGATTGATCTGGATATCCATGAGGCTCGGTCGGATTCGGTCGGCGGCGCGCGTCAGGCCGGCTGGCGCGCGTCGTTACGGTGATGAAGCAGGGTCGGCCAGCGGGCGGCGGCGCGCCACGCGGCGAACGCGTCGGGATCGCCGAGCGCGCCGCCGAGCGCGGCCTGCGCGAACGCGACGGCCGCCTGCGCGACTTCCGGCGCGATCATGAAGCCATGCCGGTACAGGCCGTTGACGGCGAGCGTCGACGCGCCGTCCCAGATCACGGCCGGGCGATGATCGGGCAGCGTCGGCCGGCATTGCGCGTTGAGTTCGAGGATGCGTGCCTCGCCGAACGCCGGATGCACGGAAAACGCCGCGCTCAGCAGTTCGAGCGCGGAACGCACGCTGACGGGCGACATGTCCTCGCCCTCCACCTCGGTCGCGCCGATCACATAGAGATCGTCCTGCTTCGGCGCGACGTACAGCGGATAGCGCGGATGCAGCAGCCGCACGGGCCGCGTGAGCCCGATGCCGGGCGCATGCACGCGCGCGACTTCGCCGCGGATGCCGCGCAGCGCCGGCAGCGCAGGTTTCGCGCCGAGCCCGCGGCAATCGATCGTGAAATGCGCGGTGGGCGGGTTCGTGTCGTCGACCGACGCGTGCCAGTGCGTTTCGACGCCGCGCTGCGCGAGGCCCGCCGCCAGCGCGCGCAGCGCCTGACGGTTGTCGAGCTGGCCTTCGCGCGGCAGCAGCAGCCCGCGTGCGAAGCGGCCCGCGAGCGCGGGTTCGGCCGCGTCGACCTGCGCACCGGCCAGCGTGACGAAGCCGCCATCGAACAGCTCGGCCGGCGCGTTCGCACGCACGCGCCGCTCGAACAGCGGCGCTTCCGCGCGGTCGGCTTGATGCCAGACGACGAGCGTGCCGTGCTGCTGGAAGAAGACGGGTTCGGGCAGTTCCGCGAGCCACTGCGGCCAGCGCGCAAGCGACGCGACGCCGAGCTCGGTGATCAGCAGTTCCGCGCTCGCGGCTTCCGCGAGCGGCGCGAGCATCGCGGCCGCGACCCACGCGGCCGACTGCTCGCCGTCCGGGCCGCCGCGCTCGTAGAGCGCGACGCGATGGCCGTCGCCGGCGAGCCGCCATGCGATCAGGCGGCCGACGAGGCCGCCGCCGAGCACCGCGAAATCGGGCCGTGCGTCCCGGACGTTCATCGCCCGCCCTCCGCGCGCTCACGCGCGACGAACGTCGACGCGTGCGCGCCGCCGCATGCGAACGCACGCGACATCGGGCCGGGAACCGTGCAAAAGACTGAAGATTGTGCGGTCATCATTCCTTCCGTAACGCGCAATGCGCGTACCCAAAAGGACGAAACCGGCAGCAAAGGCCGGCCGGGCGGGACTCGGGCGCTGACCATGTGGGATGGCGGCCAGCGCGGCCCGGCGGGATCAGAAACTTCCCTCGCCGGTATTACCCGGATCGGGTGCGAAGGGTCTTTCTCAGCCTCGCCGCGCTGCCCGGAACATCCGCCGGCCGCGTCACGAAGCACCCCTGTTTCGTCGTCGGCCATTAGACCATAAAAGCGGAAAGCGCCGCAAACTGTCCCCGTTGCGGCAAATTCGCCGGCGTGTTGCGCCGCTCTGGCACAATGCCCGCAGGCCGGCCGCGCGAGCGGCCGGTTGCCGCGTCACCGCCGGTTTTTAAGTGCCGTTTAAGACGCACGGGCGACCATCCGGACGCCCGCCGTCAGTCGGCGCCGCGCCCCGGCATGCCGTATCGCGGCGCGCGCCCCGGTTTCACCCGGCCCGCGCGCCGGCTCATCATCAGGAAGCACATGACCCAATCGATCGATCCCGTCCGCTCCGCCTCCGACGCGCCGCAGGACGAGCGCCCGGTATCCGCATGGAGCCTCATCAAGCCCTACTGGGTGTCGTCCGAATGGAAAATCGCGTGGGGGCTGCTGGTCACGATCATCGCGATCAACCTCTGCGTGGTCTGGATCAACGTCCGGCTGAACAAGTGGAACGCGCAGTTCTACAACGCGCTGCAGTCGAAGGACGTCCACGACTTCCCGAACCTGTTGATGCAGTTCTCCGCGCTCGCCTTCGCGTTCATCATCCTCGCCGTGTACGGCCGCTACCTGCGCCAGATGCTCGGCTTCCGCTGGCGCCAGTGGCTCACCGACCGTTTCCTCGGCCAGTGGCTCGGCAATCGCGCGTTCTACCGGATCGAGCGCGACCGCCTCGCCGACAACCCCGACCAGCGGATCACCGACGACCTCCAGTCGTTCGCCACCACGACGCTCGCGCTGTCGCTCGACCTGCTGTCGACGGTCGTCACGCTCGTGTCGTTCATCACGATCCTGTGGTCGCTCGCCGGTGCGCTGACGTTCACGCTCGGCGCGACGCCGATCGCGATTCCCGGCTACATGGTGTGGGCGGCCGCGCTGTACGCGGTGGTCGGCTCGCTAATCATCCAGAAGGTTGGCCATCCGCTCGTGTCGATCAACTACCAGCAGCAGCGCGTCGAGGCCGATTTCCGCTTCGGGCTGATCCGCGTACGCGAGAACGCCGAGCAGATCGCGTTCTACGACGGCGAGAAGACCGAGACCGGCAACGCGCGGAATCTGTTCATGCGCATCCGCGACAACTGGTGGCGCGTGATGAAGTACACGAAGCGGCTCACGTTTGTCCTGAGCTTCTACGGGCAGATCGCGATCATCTTTCCGCTCGTCGTCGCGGCGCCGCGCTACTTTGCCGGTGCGTTCTCGTTCGGCGTGCTGATGCAGATCTCGTCCGCGTTCGGCACGGTCAGCGATTCGTTCTCGTGGTTCATCAACAGCTACTCGACCCTCGTCGAATGGCGCGCCACCGTCAACCGTCTGCGCGAATTCAAGCGCGTGATGGGCACGTCGCACCTGAAGGAAAGCCTGTCGCCCGCGACCGAGCACGGCGGCATCAACCTGCACTACATCGACGCCGCGAAGCTGTCCACGTCGTCGCTCAAGCTCGCGCTGCCGAACGGCAACGCGCTCGCCAACATCGGCGACGTCACGATCGAGCCCGGCTCGCGCTGGCTCGTGGTCGGCAAGTCCGGTTCCGGCAAGAGCACGTTCATGCGCGCGCTCGCGGGCCTGTGGCCGTTCGGCGACGGCGCGATCGACGCGCCGGTCGGCGCGCGGATGATGTTCGTGCCGCAAACGAGTTACTTGCCGATCGGCACGCTGAAAGCCGCGCTCACCTACCCGGCGACGCCCGACACGTTCAGCGACGAAGCGTGCCGCGACGCGCTGCGCGCGTGCCGCCTCGAGGATTACGTCGAGCGCCTCGACGAAACCGCGCACTGGACCCGCGTGCTGTCGCCGGGCGAGCAGCAGCGTCTGGCCGGCGCGCGCGTGCTGCTGCACAAGCCCGACTTCCTGTTCCTCGACGAAGCGACCAGCGCGCTCGACGCCGACAATGAGGCGCGCCTCTATCACCTGTTCGCCGAACGGCTGCCGAAGGCCGCGATCGTCAGCATCGCGCACCGCGAGTCGCTCGCCGCGTTCCACGTCGGCACGATCAACGTCGAGCGCGTGAACGACGACGACAAGGTCGCCGCGTGAGCGCACGCGCCGCGCCCATCGCACGGATCGCGCTGATCACCGGCGCAGGTTCGGGGATCGGCGCGGCGCTCGCGCGGCGGCTCGCGGCGCCCGGCGTCGCGCTGGCGCTGCATGCGCGCGGCGCGGACGATGCGGCACGCGCGCGGCTCGCCGACGTCGCCCATGCGTGCACGGCGGCCGGCGCGGAATGCCTGACGCTGACCGGCGATCTCGGCGAGCCGGGTGTTGCCGCCGCGCTCGTCGACGCAACCGCCACGCGCTTCGGCGCGCTCGACCAGCTCGTCGCGAACGCCGGTTTCGCCGCACGGCAATCCTTTTCCGATCTTTCCGCGGACGCGCTCGCGTCCGCCTTCGCGGCGATGCCCGGCGCATTCTCCGCGCTCGCGGGCCGCGCGCGGCCGCTGCTCGAAGCGTCGGCCGCACCGCGGATCGTCGCGGTCAGCTCGTTCGTCGCGCACCGCTACCGCGCCGATGCGCCGTTCGCGGCCACCGCCGCCGCGAAAGCGGCGCTCGAATCGCTGGTGCGCACCGCGGCCGCCGAATTCGCCGCGCACGGCATCACCGTCAACGCGGCCGCGCCGGGTTTCACGCGCAAGGATCACGGGCCGAGCGCCGGCAACGCCGCCGCGTGGGCGCAGGCCGAACAGGCGACGCCGCTCGGCCGGATCGCCGAGCCCGACGACGTCGCCGCGCTGATCGCGTTCCTGCTGTCGGACGCGGCGCGGCAGATCACCGGCCAGGTCATCCACGTCGATGGCGGCCTGACGCTCTGACGCGTCGCCCTTCCCTCCGCCCTTTCCGCACGAACCCGAAGCCGCCTTTTTGGCGGGCAGGATCGCGCCCGTAAAATAGCCGCGACGCGGCAGCGCGGGACCAGACGAGGCGACAGGGGGCGGCAAGCATGCAGGCATTCCAGTGGTTCAACGAACTATCGACGCGCGAACGCCGGACGCTGTATGCCGGCTTCGGCGGCTATGCGGTCGATGCGTTCGACTTCATGATCTATTCGTTCCTGATTCCGACGCTGATCGCCACCTGGGGCATGACGAAGAGCGAGGCCGGGATGATCGCGACGAGCTCGCTGATCTCGTCGGCGATCGGCGGCTGGGTCGCCGGCATCCTCGCCGACCGCTACGGCCGCGTGCGCGTGCTGCAGTGGACGATCGCGACGTTCGCGCTGTTCACGTGCCTGTCCGGCTTCACGCATTCGTTCTGGCAGCTTCTTGCGACGCGCACGCTGCAGGGTTTCGGTTTCGGCGGCGAATGGTCGGTCGTGACGATCATGATGGCCGAGACGATCCGCTCGCCCGAGCATCGCGCGAAGGCCGTCGGCACCGTGCAGAGCAGCTGGTCGTTCGGCTGGGGCGCGGCCGCGATCCTCTACTGGGCGTTCTTCGCGCTGCTGCCCGAGCAGGTCGCGTGGCGCGCGTGCTTCTGGATCGGCATCGTGCCCGCGCTGTGGATTCTCTACATCCGCCGCAACGTCAGCGATCCCGACATCTACACGGCCACGCGCCGCGCGCGCGACGAAGGCCGCGTGTCGGGCCATTTCCTCGAGATCTTCTCGCCGCCGCACCTGCGTGCGACGCTGTTCGGCAGCGCGCTGTGCACCGGCATGCTCGGCGGCTACTACGCGATCACGACGTGGCTGCCCACCTATCTCAAAACCGTGCGCCACCTGTCGGTATTCAACACGAGCGGCTATCTGGTCGTGCTGATCGTCGGTTCGTTCGTCGGCTACGTGGTCGGCGCGATCCTGTCCGACCGGCTCGGCCGCCGCGCGTCGTTCATCCTGTTCGCGATCGGCTCGTTCTCGCTCGGCATGGCGTACACGATGCTGCCGATCACCGATACCGCGATGCTGCTGCTCGGCTTCCCGCTCGGCATCGTCGTGCAGGGCATCTTCGCGGGCATCGGCGCGTATCTGTCGGAGCTGTATCCGGGCGCGATCCGCGGCTCGGGCCAGGGCTTCTGCTACAACCTCGGCCGCGGGCTGGGCTCGTTCTTCCCGATTCTCGTCGGCGCGCTGTCGCAGTCGATGTCGCTCGTGAAGGCGATCGGCCTCGTCGCGGGCGGCGGCTACCTGCTCGTGATCGTCGCGGCGCTCGTGCTGCCGGAAACGCGCGGCAAGTCGCTCGCCGACGATCCGGCCGTCGCGTCGTGAGCCACCGTTTCGTTCCGGACACCGCATGCACGTGATCGTTCTCGGCGCCGGCGTGATCGGCGTCACCACCGCCTGGCACCTGCGCGAAGCAGGCTGCGACGTCACCGTGATCGAACGCGAGGCCGACGTCGCGCAAGCGACGAGCCTCGGCAACGCAGGCGTGATCGCGCCCGGCTACGTGACGCCGTGGGCCGCGCCCGGGATGCCCGGCAAGATCCTCAAATACCTGTTCAAGCCCGCGTCGCCGCTGATCTTCCGGCCGACGCTCGATGCCGCGCAGTGGCGCTGGATCGCGCGCTGGCTGCGCGAATGCGAGTTCGAGCGGTTTCGCGTGAACAAGCAGCGGATGCAGCGCATCGCGTATTACAGCCGCGCGTGCCTGCATGCGTTTCGCGAACGTCATCCATTCGACTACGGCGCGAGCCGCGGCTACCTGCAACTGCTGCGCGGCGCGTTCGACGTCGAGATGGCGCAGCCCGCCCTGAAGGTGCTGCGCGACGCCGGCATCGCGTTTCGCGAACTGGATGCCGCCGGCTGCACCGCGATCGAACCGGGCCTGCGCTGGGCGCGGCAGCCGCCCGTCGGCGGCATCTACCTGCCCGACGACGAAGCGGGCGACTGCGCGCGCTTCACGCGCGAATTGCGGGCGCTGTGCGAAGCGAACGGCGTGACGTTCCGGTTTCGCACCGCGATTCGCGCGCTCGATGTCGCGGGCGGCAAGGTGCGCGGCGTGCGGGTCGACTCGCTCGACGCAGGCGCCGCCGTCCGGCGCGATGCGCTGCTCGCCGCCGACGCGATCGTCGTCGCGCTCGGCGTCGACAGCGCAGGCCTGCTGCGGCCGCACGGCATCGACGTGCCGCTGTACCCGGTGAAGGGCTACTCGGCCACGCTCGTGGTCGTCGACGATGAAAAGGCGCCGTGCGCCGCGCTGATGGACGAATCGCTGAAGACCGCGATCACGCGCTTCGGCCCGACGCTGCGCGTCGCCGGCACCGCGGAGCTCGGCAACCGCCGGGCGGCATTGCGGCAGCAGGCGCTCGACACGCTGATGAAGGTGCTCGACGACTGGTTCCCGCACGCGGCCGATCGCGCGTCGGCGCGTTTCTGGGTCGGCCGCCGGCCGATGACGCCCGACGGCCCGCCGCTGCTCGGCGCGAGCGGGATCGACGGCCTCTGGCTCAACGTCGGCCACGGCTCGACGGGCTGGGCGATGTCGATGGGGTCGGGAAAGGTGGTGGCGGATCTCGTCACCGGACGGACGCCGGAGATCGATCTGGCCGGGCTGACGCTCGCGCGCTACGACGGGTAGTGCAGCCGGCCGGTCGTACCGTCGAAGCGATGCACGGTCGCGACCAGCGGCATGGCGCGCGGCCGTCGGCGCGGGTCGCTACCGCGGCGGCGTCCGGCCTTCGGCCGCGGCGATCGGCGCCCCGCTACCGGCACTCCCGGCCGATCAAGAGTCGATCGAGATCGAGCGAGGCCAGCTACATCACGACTGTTACGTCACCGGGCGCGAAAGAACTCGGATGCTTCCGCTCGGTAAAACCAGCGCAATGATGTCGGGCGACCGACTGATTCGGCAGCAATCCTCAAACAGCGCTTACCGCCGCAGGTTGAATCCCCGGCGGGCATACGTCTCCTGAACAAATACCCCCTTCGCCTTAGACCGCCTCGTAACTGTTGGACACATTGCCCGCCAACAGGACGTGTCGAGAAAAGCATCCCCGCATTTCGATTTTTCTCGCCTCTTGTCGGAACGCTACGCAATGGGAACAGGGCAGCCAGCTGGCCCTGCATTTTCAGCGCTCCGTGGCCCAGAGCCGGCATACGGGGGATTTCGAGACAAGGCGGAGCCGTCGCATGCCTCCATGAATCTCGTTTCATACCATTCCGCAGGATCAATCCAGACGACTTCGTCACGAAGACGTGCAAGAGAAATTCCTTGCCGATCGCAGAAAAAAATATAACCGTCTTACGTTCAGACCTGCCAATCAATCATCGAAATCACCACTGCACGGGGCATGAAATGACGACACGCAATCCTTGGAAACAGATAAACCAATCCGCCAAAGAACAACAACAGCCTTGGATGCGGCGACGTTTTCTGGTTGCGTCAACAGTCCTCCCATTTGGCACGCTGCTGAAGCACGCGACGGCCGTGGCTCAGAACAATGTGCTTCCGCCCATCACGATCACAGCACCACAGCCACCGGATTTCAATTTCGGTGATTTCGGCGTCAAGGTAAACGACATTCCGGGCGCCAATCCCGGAGCCGGAATTCCAGCACCGACGGTTTGCTTCAATCAGTATTGCACATCAAATTTCATGTTGCTTTTTGCAAACACGGGAAACATGATCCGCGCCACCGATATGTTCCTCAAACACCTCGAGATATTTGGCAAAAACGACACGGTATTCTGGCGAAATCAACTAACACTGGTAGGCGGCTTCACTCCGTGGCTGGCCCTTGGTGGCTACAAGCATTTACCCGGCGGCAACCCATATGGATTTAGCTTCGAGCCTGGGCAATATGCCAACATCACTGCATTATTCGGCATATACATTGGCCAGTCACACGGCATCCCTCCGACGAGCACATTTTCATCGTATGGAAACCCATTGATGTTCGTCGAAGCAATCAATCACTGGATACACGGAGACGGAACCCAACAAACCATCAATATTGAATCTCTCAACTTGAAAATGGGCATTGCCGATTTCAGAGAAATAGCGAAAGCCGTTGAGAATCCCGGGTACGGCCCCGGCACCTACTCGTTCGACACAGCTTTCAGCACCAACATCTTCAATCACGGAACAAAGGACCTCTGGAGCGCCTCGGTCTTTGGGCGAGTATCCGGCAGAATACGTGGCACGCTTGTGATGCTTGAGGACAATACATATCGGTTTGACGGCTACTACTCGCTCAATCCCGATCGGTTCGATGCGGATCCTTCCAACCGGCCATTCCTCCAGGAGGCTGCGACGACGTTTCTCGCCAAGCTCGGCGCCGTCTTGGGACACAAGGACTATCAAATCAATTTTTTCGGTGAAAAACATCTCTCGTTCTCAGGCCAACGGCCGGTGAAGAATGCAGGCACACGCCCACCTCAGGCAGTCCATAGACCGTCGTTCGGTGGACTAATGCGCCCGCCTCGCTAGCATGCCACCGGGCGGCTCCGGAAATGTGGCTGCCCGAGTCAATCTCCCATGTTCTTTACGTCCCATCGGGCATTTCATGAGTTCCAAAGCCATGCGAGGCGTTCTTAGGCTAGTTCTTTGGCTGGTTGGCGCAGTAATCTGCGCCTATACGCTGCTGTTCATCGTCGTCGCGACTTCCCGATATGAGAGAACCGAAGGTAGTTGCCCCGACATGTCCCTCGACGCGCTACGGAAAAATGTCCAGGCCCGTCTTCTCGACGAGCATGGAATACCGCCGGGCAGCATCCAATTCGACGGCGCGCCGGAGTATCACGCATGGAAGCTGGGTGTGTGGGAATTCCCGCTGCGCGTCGAGGGAACCCGATATACCGCGATGATCGATTGCAACGGGCAGCTTGCAAGCTACGGGCGAACCATCGATCCGTTAGGCGCCCCAACCGGGCAAGCCTATGATCGCCCACCGCTTCAGAAATAAAAAAACCGGGCGCCCTCTCGGACGCCCGGCTTTCACGAAACCCGCTCGCGCTTCGACTCAGCGCGGCAGTTCCGAATGCCCCATCAGGTACGCATCGACCGAGCGCGCGCACTGGCGGCCTTCGCGGATCGCCCACACCACGAGCGACTGGCCGCGACGCATGTCGCCTGCCGCGAACACCTTGTCGACCGACGTGTAGTACGAACGATCGCCTTCGGTCGCCGCGCGCGCATTGCCGCGCGCATCCTTCGCGACGCCGAACGCGTCGAGCACCGGCGCCGCCGGCTGCGTGAAGCCCATCGCGAGCAGCACGAGGTCGGCCTTCATCTCGAACTCGGAACCCGGCACTTCCTGCATCTTGCCGTCCTTCCACTCGACGCGCACCGCGATCAGCTTCTCGACCTTGCCGTTCTTGCCTTCGAGACGCTTCGTCGCGACCGCCCAGTCGCGCTCGCAGCCTTCCTCGTGCGACGACGACGTGCGCAGCTTGATCGGCCAGTACGGCCACACGAGCGGCTTGTTTTCCTCTTCCGGCGGCTGCGGCAGCAGCTCGAACTGCGTGACCTGCTTCGCGCCGTGACGGTTCGACGTGCCGACGCAGTCCGAACCCGTATCGCCGCCGCCGATCACGATCACGTGCTTGCCCTTCGCCAGCAACTGGTCGGGGAGCTTGTCGCCCGCGTTCACGCGGTTCTGCTGCGGCAGGAAGTCCATCGCGAAATGCACGCCCGCGAGCTCGCGGCCCGGCACCGGCAGGTCGCGCGGCGTTTCCGAACCGCCGGCGATCACGACCGCGTCGAATTCTTCCTTCAGCGTGTCCGGCGAAATGGTTTCCTTCGCGAGGCTGCCGATCGACTCGGGCAGCGGATCCTTGCCGATGAACACGCTGGTGCGGAACGTCACGCCTTCCGCCTCCATCTGGCGCATGCGGCGGTCGATCAGCCACTTCTCGAGCTTGAAGTCGGGAATCCCGTAACGCAGCAGGCCGCCGATGCGATCGTTCTTCTCGAACACCGTCACGTCGTGACCGGCACGCGCGAGCTGCTGCGCGGCGGCGAGGCCCGCGGGGCCCGAACCGACGACCGCGACCTTCTTGCCCGTCTTGTGCGCGGCCGGCTGCGGCTTCACCCAGCCTTCCGCCCAGGCCTTGTCGATGATCGCGTGCTCGATCGACTTGATGCCGACCGGGTCGTTGTTGATCCCGAGCGTGCACGCCGCTTCGCACGGCGCCGGGCAGATGCGGCCCGTGAACTCCGGGAAGTTGTTGGTCGAATGCAGGACTTCGATCGCCTGCTGCCAGTCCTGGCGGTAAACGAGATCGTTGAAGTCCGGGATGATGTTGTTGACCGGGCAGCCGTTGTTGCAGAACGGGATGCCGCAATCCATGCAGCGCGCGCCCTGGACCTTCGCGTCCGCGTCGGTCAGTGCCGCGACGAATTCCTTGTAGTGCTTCACGCGCGTGAGCGGTGCTTCGTACGCCTCGTGGCGGCGTTCGAACTCCAGAAAACCGGTTGCCTTGCCCATAAGGTGCTCTTCTGTTCGGTGTATCGGGTGGGGGAGCCGCGCGCGGCCGTCAGGCGCGCGCGGCATTCGCTATGTCGTTCGTCGCTCAGGCGGCCAGCACTTCCTTCGCCGCCTTCTTCGCACCGATCTCGCCCAGCGCGCGCTTGTATTCGTGCGGGAACACCTTCACGAACTGGCGGCGCGCCGCGTCCCAGTTTTCCAGCAGCGACTTCGCGCGCGGCGAACCCGTGAACTGGAAATGACGCTCGACGAGCCCCTTGAGCAGCGCTTCGTCGGTCGTGCCTGCGTGCCAGAGCGCGCGGTCGACCGTGCGCTCCTGCTCGGCCTGCTGCAGCACCGGCTCGAGCGCGACCATCGACTTGTTGCACTTCGCCGCGAACGTGCCTTCCGGATCGTAGATGTACGCGAGGCCGCCCGACATGCCGGCCGCGAAGTTGCGCCCCGTCTCGCCGAGCACGACGACCGTGCCGCCCGTCATGTATTCGCAGCCGTGGTCGCCCGTGCCTTCGACGACCGCCGTCGCGCCCGAGTTGCGCACGCAGAAGCGCTCGCCGGCCACGCCGCGGAAGAAGGCTTCGCCTTCGATCGCGCCGTACATCACCGTGTTGCCGCAGATGATGTTTTCCTCGGACTTGCCGCGGAAGTCGTTGGTCGGACGGATGATGATCCGGCCGCCCGACAGGCCCTTGCCGACGTAGTCGTTGCCGTCGCCGACGAGGTCGAGCGTCACGCCCTTCGCGAGGAACGCGCCGAAGCTCTGGCCGGCCGTGCCCTTCAGCTGGATGTGCACCGCGTCGTCGGCCAGGCCGTCGTGGCCGTGCTGCTTCGCGATCACGCCCGACAGCATCGCGCCGACCGTCCGGTTCACGTTGCGCACCGGCTGGATGAACGACACGTGCTCGCCGTTCTCGATCGCCGCCTTCGCCTTCTCGATCAGCACGTGGTCGAGCGCGCGTTCGAGGCCGTGATCCTGCACGTCGACGTGACGGCGCGCGACGTCCTCGCATTCTTCCGGCTGGTAGAACACGCGCGAGAAGTCGAGGCCCTTCGCCTTCCAGTGCTCGATGCCCTTGCGCGTATCGAGCAGGTCGGCGCGGCCGATCAGGTCGTCGAACTTCGCGATGCCGAGCTGCGCCATGATCTCGCGCACTTCCTCCGCGACGAAGAAGAAGTAGTTCACGACGTGCTCGGGCTGGCCCTTGAACTTCGCACGCAGCACCGGGTCCTGCGTCGCGACGCCGACCGGGCACGTGTTCAGGTGGCACTTGCGCATCATGATGCAGCCCTCGACGACGAGCGGCGCCGTCGCGAAGCCGAATTCGTCCGCGCCGAGCAGCGCGCCGATCACGACGTCGCGGCCCGTCTTCATCTGGCCGTCGGCCTGCACGCGGATGCGGCCGCGCAGGCGGTTCAGCACCAGTGTCTGCTGCGTTTCGGCGAGGCCGAGTTCCCACGGCGTGCCCGCATGCTTGACCGACGACAGCGGCGACGCGCCCGTGCCGCCGTCATGACCGGCGATCACGACGTGATCGGCCTTCGCCTTCGCGACGCCGGCCGCGACCGTGCCCACGCCCACTTCCGACACGAGCTTCACGGAGATGCTCGCGCTCGGGTTCACGTTCTTCAGATCGTGGATCAGTTGCGCCAGATCCTCGATCGAGTAGATGTCGTGGTGCGGCGGCGGCGAGATCAGGCCGACGCCCGGCACCGAGTAACGCAGCTTGCCGATGTATTCGGACACCTTGTGGCCCGGCAGCTGGCCGCCTTCGCCCGGCTTCGCGCCCTGCGCCATCTTGATCTGGATCTGGTCGGCCGACGCGAGGTACTCGGCGGTGACGCCGAAGCGGCCCGACGCGACCTGCTTGATCTTCGAGCGCAGCGAATCGCCGTCCTTCAGCGCAATGTCGCTGACGATCTCGTCGCCGATCACCGACTTCAGCGTCTCGCCCGCCTTGATCGGAATGCCGCGCAGTTCGTTGCGATAGCGCTTTTCGTCCTCGCCGCCTTCGCCGGTGTTCGACTTGCCGCCGATCCGGTTCATCGCGACCGCGAGCGTCGCGTGCGCTTCGGTGCTGATCGAACCGAGCGACATCGCGCCCGTCGCGAAGCGCTTGACGATCTCCTTCGCCGGCTCGACGTTTTCGATCGGGATCGCCCTGGTCGGCTCGACCTTGAACTCGAACAGGCCGCGGAACGTCATGTGACGCTTGGTCTGGTCGTTGATCAGGTGCGCGTATTCCTTGTACGTCTGGTACGAGTTGCTGCGCGTCGCGTGCTGCAGCTTCGCGATCGAATCCGGCGTCCACATGTGGTCTTCGCCGCGCACGCGGTACGCGTACTCGCCGCCCGCGTCGAGCATGTCGCGCAGCACCGGGTTGTCGCCGAATGCGTCGCGGTGCAGGCGGATCGCCTCTTCCGCGACTTCGAACAGGCCGATGCCGCCGACCTTCGACGCCGTGCCCTTGAAGTACTTCTCGACGAGGTCGCTCGACAGGCCGAGTGCTTCGAAGATCTGCGCGCCCGTGTACGACATGTACGTCGAGATGCCCATCTTCGACATCACCTTCTGCAGGCCCTTGCCGACCGCCTTCGTGAAGTTGTAGACGGCCTTCTCCGGCGACAGGTCGCCCGGCAGCCCCTCGGCCATCTTCGCGAGCGTTTCCATCGCGAGGTACGGGTGCACGGCTTCCGCGCCGTAGCCCGCGAGCAGCGCGAAGTGGTGCGTTTCACGTGCGGAGCCCGTCTCGACGACGAGGCCCGTGCTCGTGCGCAGCCCTTGCTGGACGAGGTGCGTGTGGATCGCCGACGTGGCGAGCAGCGCCGGAATCGCGACGTGCTCGGCATCCGTCTTGCGGTCCGACACGATCAGGATGTTGTAGCCCGACTTCACCGCGTCGACGGCTTCCGCGCACAGCGACGCGAGGCGCGCCTCGATGCCTTCCTTGCCCCACGCGACCGGATAGCAGATGTTCAGCTCGTATGCGCTGAACTTGCCGCCCGTGTACTGGTCGATCGCGCGGATCTTCGCGATGTCCTTGAAGTCGAGCACCGGCTGCGACACTTCGAGCCGCATCGGCGGGTTGATGTTGTTCGTGTCGAGCAGGTTCGGCTTCGGGCCGATGAACGACACGAGCGACATCACCATGTTCTCGCGGATCGGGTCGATCGGCGGGTTCGTCACCTGCGCGAACAGTTGCTTGAAGTAGTGATAGAGCGTCTTGTTCTTGTTCGACATCACCGCGAGCGGCGAGTCGTTGCCCATCGAACCGACGGCTTCCTCACCCTGCTGCGCCATCGGCGCCATCAGGAACTTCAGGTCTTCCTGCGTGTACCCGAACGCCTGCTGGCGGTCGAGCAGCGCGGCGCCCTGCGTGCGGCCGGCCGCGACTTCCTCGGCCTTCGGCTCGATCTCGTCGAGCTTGATGCGCACGGCGTCGATCCAGCTCTTGTACGGCTTCGCGTTCGCGAGGTTGTCCTTCAGTTCCTTGTCGTCGATGATGCGGCCGTGTTCCATGTCGATCAGGAACATCTTGCCCGGCTGCAGGCGCCACTTCTTGACGATCTTCGATTCGGGGATCGGCAGCGTGCCGGCTTCCGACGCCATGATGACGAGGTCGTCGTCGGTCACGATGTAGCGCGCCGGGCGCAGGCCGTTACGGTCGAGCGTCGCGCCGATCTGGCGGCCGTCGGTGAACGCGATCGCGGCCGGGCCGTCCCACGGCTCCATCATCGCGGCGTGATATTCGTAGAACGCGCGGCGGTTCTCGTCCATCAGCGTGTGCTGTTCCCACGCTTCCGGGATCATCATCATCACCGCGTGCACGAGCGGGTAGCCGGCCATCACCAGCAGCTCGAGACAGTTGTCGAACGACGCGGTGTCGGACTGGCCCGGGTAGATCAGCGGCCACAGCTTCGGCAGATCGTCGGCCAGCACGTGCGACGCGATCGCGCCGGTACGCGCGTTCAGCCAGTTCACGTTGCCCTTCACGGTGTTGATCTCGCCGTTGTGCGCGATCATCCGGTACGGGTGAGCAAGCTCCCACGCCGGGAACGTGTTGGTCGAGAAGCGCTGGTGCACGAGCGCGAGCGCGGACACGACACGCTCGTCCTGCAGGTCGCGGTAGTACACGCCGACCTGGCCGGCCAGCAGCAGGCCCTTGTAGACGACCGTGCGCGCCGACATCGACGGCACGAAGTATTCCTTGCCGTGCTTGAGCTTCAGCGCCTGGATGCGGTGGCTCGCCGTCTTGCGGATCACGTACAGCTTCCGCTCGAGCGCGTCCGTCACCATGATGTCCTTGCCGCGGCCGATGAAGATCTGGCGGATCAGCGGCTCGCTCGCCTTGACCGTCGGCGAGATCGGCATCGCATGGTCGACCGGCACGTCGCGCCAGCCGAGCACGACCTGGCCTTCGGCCTTCACCGTGCGCTCGAGCTCCTGCTCGCACGCGAGACGCGACGCGTTTTCCTTCGGCAGGAAGATCATCCCGACCCCGTATTCGCCGGCCGGCGGCAGGTCGATGCCCTGCTTCGCCATTTCCTCGCGATAGAACGCGTCCGGAATCTGGATCAGGATGCCCGCGCCGTCGCCCATCAGCGGATCGGCGCCGACCGCGCCGCGGTGATCGAGGTTCTCGAGGATCTTCAGGCCCTGCTGGATGATCTCGTGGCTCTTCTTGCCTTTGATGTGAGCGACGAAGCCGACGCCGCAGGCGTCGTGTTCGTTTTGCGGGTCGTACAGACCTTGTGCGGCGGGCACCGCGGCGAGCGGCTGCTGGTGGTCGTTCATGGGGACACCGTCGTAAAGGGGGCCTGGAGGCCGTTGAACCGTTTTCTTGTTGCCGTCGATCCCGCTTCCCGAGGGAGACGGCGCGGCCGACAGTGGTTGGGCAAGCTTCGCCCGGGCCACCGGAATTCGGAATATACGCGACGAATCAAGGGAATAGCAACAAAAACCGCTTGATCGAACCCCAATTAAACCAATGCCTCGATCCGGTGCCGTTTTATTGGGGACGTATCGTTTTGGTGCAAAAAGAAGCGGCGCCCGCAGCGCCGCTCCTGGCCCGCCTTTCCGGCATTACTGCTGGATCGGCGGCGTGTTCTCGCGCACCTTTCTGGGGCGTCCGCGCGGCAACGGCGAGACGCGCCGGTTGGCGGTGCGCGCCGCCCACTCGCGGTAATTCTCGCCGCCGAGCACCCAGCCCTTCAGCGTCGCCTGCTGCAACTGGTCGGCCTGCCGCTCGTCGAGCGGCTGCTCGCACAGCTCCTTGTACGCGCGCTGGCGGTCGAACGGCGTGTTGCCGAGCGCCCAGTAGAGCGGATGGTCGGTGATCAGGCTGTCGACGGTGAGCCCGACGTGATGCCGGTAGCTCGACCAGCGATAGGCCTCGGGCGTCGCGACGAGCTGCGAGCGCACCGGGCTCATCTCGACCACGCGGCTCGCGAGCAGGAAATAGCGCTCGCCTTCGATCACCGTCGCGCGATAGCGGCCTTCCCACAGGGTGCCGCGCCGCGAATAGCGCCGGTTGAAATGCGCGACGTAGCGACGGCCGACGGCCTGCATCGCCTTCGGCAGGCTGGCCTCGTCGCTCGGCGTCACGAGCAGTTGCACCTGGCGCGGCAGCAGCACGTAGGCATGCACCGACAGGTGATGATCGCGTGCGGCGGCCTTCAGGCAATCGATGAAGAGTTCGTAGTCCTGGTCGTCGACGAACGCGGGTTGCTGATCCAGGCCGCGCAGTATCACGTGCTGCGGCTGGTCGGGAACGTAGAGTCGTGCTAACCGTGCCATGCTGAATGTCCGTTTGAACGCGTTAGGAAATACCCGGAGGTCCGAAAATGCGCACCTGCGTAGAATGCCTGTCCTGTCAGGGCGCGGAAGCGTACGGTCGTGCGAATCCTAGGGTGAAAACTCTAACTTACGAGCTTGTTTGGTTTTAAACGCAGTCGTCATAATGAGCACGCCTTTGATCGGAGGAGACACAATGAAACGAAAACTGGCCATTACGGGGGCCGCTGCGCTCGCATTCACGTTAGCGGGCGGTCCGGCACACGCACAATCCGCAGGCGATTTCTACGTCAGCACCGGCTGGCTGCACCTTTCGCCGCAGGACAGCAGCGACCCGCTGTTCGTCTATGGCGTAGGCGGCACGCCCATCAACCAGTCGATTCCCAATACCGGCGCCGGCATCAACGACGCCGATACGCTCGGGCTCGCGGCTGGCTACTTCGTCACCGACCATATCTCCACCGAGCTCGTCATGGGGATACCGCCGAAGTTCGACATCACCGGCAAGGGTCAGTTCGAAAGATTCGGCGTGCTCGGCCGTGCGTACCAGTGGAGCCCCGCCGTACTGCTTCGCTACCACTTCAACGACGCCAACGCGAAGTTCCGTCCGTATGTCGGCATCGGCGCAACGTACGTCTGGTTCACCGGCGCGAAGATCACGAACGGCAGCTTCGAGAACGGCGTGCTCGGCGGCCCGACCAGCGCGACGACCAGCAACCAGTGGGCGCCCGTCTTCAACGCCGGCTTCACGTACAACTTCACGAAACACTGGTTCGCCGGCCTGTCGCTCTCGTACATCCCGGTCAGCGTGACCGCGACCTTCACGACGGCCCGCCGCACGCCGGTCGGCACGCTGACGGAAACGTCGAAGGCCCACATCTCGCTGAACCCGATCGTCACGTACCTGAACGTCGGCTATCGCTTCTAAGCGTAGTCGAATATTTGGGGAATGGTTAATCCTGCTGCAATTTGTAGCGGAATTTTCCTGGCGTAACGTCTCCACGATGCAAAACGCCCCGGCGGGCATCCCGCCGGGGCGTCGTTTTTTCGCGTCCGGCACGTTTCGGGCAAGGGTTTCACCGGGCACCGCCGCCGCCGTGGCGGTCAGACGACGTCGATGTCGTCCAGCGCATCGGGCGCGATCAGGTCGATACGGTCCGTGCAGACGGCATCGACGCCCCAGCGCGCGAGCTCGCGCGCCCGTTCGAGGTCGTTCACCGTGTAAACCAGGATGCGCAATCCGGCGCGCTTGATCGCGCGAACGAGCGGTTCGTCGAGCCGGGTGTGGTCTGCGTGCAACGATACGCAGTCGAGCGCGTCGATCACCTGCGCGCGCCAGTCGTCCGGCACGACTTCGTAGAGCATCCCGCGCGGCAGCGTGGGCGCGCTCGCGCGTGCCTGTCGCAGCGCGTCGAACGAGAACGACGACAGCAGCGGCGCCACGGCGGCGCCGCGCCAGTATGCGGCCGCGTCGGCCGCCACGCGTTGCCCGGTTTCGCGCTCGCGCCCCGGGCACGGCTTGATCTCGACGTTCGCGGCCAGCCCGTGCGCGATGCAGCGCGCCGCCGCCGCCTCGAGCGTCGGCATCCGCTCGCCCGCGAAGCGCGCATCGCGCCACGCGCCCGCGTCGAGCGCGGCCAGCGCCGCATAACGCATGCCTGCCGCCGCGCCATGGCCGTTCGACGTCCGGTCGACCGTGTCGTCGTGCAGCAGGAAGGTCACGTCGTCGGCCGACAGCTTCGCGTCGAACTCGACCATCCGGTGACCGCGCCGCGCGCCCTCGTCGAGCGCGGCCAGCGTGTTCTCCGGCGCGAGCGTGCCACCGCCGCGATGGGCGACGACGCGCGGATAGGGCCAGTCGGTACGGATCGTCATCGTCGGTCTCCGTCGGTCGAACGGTTTCAGCCGGCACGCCTGCCGGTCTCGGGATCGAAGAAATGCAGCCGGTGCGCGGGCAGCGCGGCCGCCAGCGCCGTGCCACGCGCGGGGCGGTCCGCGTGCGGCAGGCGCACCGCGACGTCGTGATCGCCCCAGCGGCCGTGTGCGAGATTGTCCGCGCCGAGCAGTTCGCACGAATCGACCGGCAGCGTCGCGTGCGCCGCGCCCGGCTGCGGCGTCATGTGTTCGGGACGCACGCCGAGCACCCAGTCGCGCCCGGTGGCGATCTCGCTGCCGATGCCGGGCGCGCCGGCGACCGGCAAAGCCGGACCGCCGCCCGCGACGGTGAAGGTCGCGCCGTCTTCCGACAGCCGGCCATGCAGCAGGTTCATCGCGGGCGAGCCGATGAAGCCCGCGACGAACACCGTCGCCGGCTTCTCGTACACGTCGACCGGCGCGCCGATCTGCTCCGCGTAGCCGCGGTTCATCACGATCACGCGCTGCGCGAGCGTCATCGCCTCGATCTGGTCGTGCGTCACGTACACGCTCGTCGTCGCGAGCCGCGCATGCAGCCGCTGGATCTCGAGCCGCATCTGCACGCGCAGCTTCGCGTCGAGGTTCGACAACGGCTCGTCGAACAGGAACACCGACGGCTCGCGCACGATCGCGCGCCCCATCGCGACGCGCTGCCGCTGGCCGCCCGACAGTTCGCGCGGCCGCCGCGCGAGCAGCGGCTCGAGCTCGAGGATCTTCGCGGCCGCGGCCACCCGCGAATCGATCGTCGCGCGCTCGATCCCGCGAATCTTCAGCCCGTAGCCCATGTTCTGCGCGACCGTCATGTGCGGGTACAGCGCATAGTTCTGGAACACCATCGCGATGTCGCGGTCCTTCGGCTCCAGCGCGTTGACGACCCGGTCGCCGATCGCGATCTCGCCGTCGGTCACGCTCTCGAGCCCCGCGATCATCCGCAGCAACGTCGACTTGCCGCAGCCCGACGGGCCGACCAGCACGATGAATTCGCCGTCGGCGATCTCCACGTCGATGCCGTGCAGCACGTGCTGCTTGCCGTCGTAGGATTTCCTGACGCCCTTCAAGCTCAGCGCAGCCATACCTGATCCTTCTCCCGGTTACCGTCGGTCGTTCATTTCTCGGAATCGACGAGGCCGCGCACGAACCAGCGCTGCATCGCCAGCACGACGACGAGCGGCGGAACCATCGCCAGCAGCGTCGCCGCCATCACGTATTGCCATTCGGTCGCGGCGTCGCCGCTCGCGATCATCGTCTTGATGCCCACCACCGCCGTCGATAGCGACGCTTCCGTCGTGATCAGGATCGGCCAAAGATACTGGTTCCAGCCGTAGATGAACGTGATCACGAACAGCGCCGCGATACTCGTCTTCGACAGCGGCAGCACGACGTCCCAGAAAAAGCGCAGCGGCCCCGCGCCGTCGATGCGCGCGGCATCCATCAGCTCGTCGGGCAGCGTCATGAAGAACTGGCGGAACAGGAACGTCGCGGTCGCCGACGCGATCAGCGGCAGCGTGAGCCCCGCATAGGTGTTCGTCAGATGCAGCGTCGACACGACCTGCACGGTCGGGAAGATCCGCACTTCCACCGGCAGCATCAGCGTGACGAAGATCAGCCAGAACGCCGTGTTGCGAAACGGAAAGCGGAAATAGACGATCGCGTACGCGGAAAGGATCGACACCGCGATCTTGCCGACCGCGATCCCGAGCGCCATCGCGAAGCTGTTCACGAGCAGGCGGCCGAACGGCGCCGTCGTGCCGCCGCTGCCGTGCCCCCAGATGTACGCGACGTTCTCGAACAGGTGCGTGCTCGGCACGAGCGACAGCGGCACCGTGAACACTTCCTGCGCGTTCATCGTCGCCGCGCAGAACGCGACGTAGACAGGGAACACGATCAGCACGACGCCGGCGATCAGCACCGCGTGGCAGAACAGGTCGAAGCCCTTGCGATTTTCGATCATGCGTATTGCACCCTGCGTTCGACGAAGCGGAACTGGATCACCGTGAGCGCGACGACGATGATCATCAGCACGACCGACTGCGCGCCCGAGCTGCCGATGTCGAGCCCCTGGAAGCCCTCCGCGAAGATCTTGTAGATCAGCGTCTTGGTGCTCTGCGCCGGGCCGCCGCCGGTGGCCGCGTCGATCACCGGAAACGTGTCGAAGAACGCGTAGACGAGGTTCACGACCAGCAGGAAGAAGCTCGTCGGCGACAGCAGCGGCAGCACGATGTTGAAGAAGCGCCGCACCGGCCCCGCGCCGTCGATCGCCGCCGCCTCGATCAGCGAGCGCGGGATCGCCTGCAGCCCCGCGTAGAAGAACAGGAAGTTGTAGCTCACCTGCTTCCACACCGACGCCAGCACGACGAGGAACATCGCCTGCTCGCCGTTCAGCGCGTGGTTCCAGACGATGCCGCCCTTCGCGAGCGCATAGGTGATCAGGCCGATGCTCGGGTTGAACAGGAACGCCCACAACACGGCCGCGATCGTCGGCGCGACCGCGTACGGCCAGATCAGCAGCGTGCGGTACGCGCGCGCGCCGCGGATCACGCGATCGGCGCAGGCGGCCAGCAGCAGCGACACGACGAGGCCGCTCACCGTGACGAGCGAACTGAACACGAGCGTCGTGCGGAACGAATCGAGATACAGCGGATCGGCGAACAGGTGCGTGAAGTTCGCGAGGCCGACGAATTCGCTCGACGTGCCGAACGCGTCCTGCGTCTGCGTGGATTGCCACAACGCGACGCCGGCGGGCCACAGGAAAAATACGGCGGTGATCGCGAGCTGCGGCGCGATCAGCAGATACGGCACCGGGCTCGTACCGAAACGGGAACGGGATTGCATCGCGGGTGTCCGGTCAGGCGAAACGGAAGGGAAACCGCGCCGCCGGACGGCACGCGCTCACGCGCGGCGCAGCCGGCGGCACGACGCGATGCGTGCTCAGCCGCCCGACTTCTCGAAGCGGCGCAGCAGTTCGTCGCCGCGCGACGCGGCCGAATCGAGCGCGTCCTTCGGCGTCTTCTTCTGCGCCCAGACCTGTTCGAACTCCTCGTCGACGATCGTGCGGATCTGCGGCATGTTGCCCAGCCGCAGCCCCTTCGTGTACGGCAGCGGCGGCTTGTTCAGCATCTGCTTGATCGCAGTTTCGGCGCTCGGGTTCTTCGCGTAGAAACCCTGCTGGCGCGTCAGGTCGTATGCAGCGGTCGTGACCGGCAGGTAGCCCGTGTCCTGGTGCCACTTCGCGGCGACGGGCGGCGAAGCCAGGTACGCGAGGAATTTGGCCACACCCTTGTAGGTCGCCGGATCCTTGCCGGCCAGCACCCACAGGCTTGCGCCGCCGATGATCGCGTTCTGCGGCGCGCCCTTCACGTTCGCGTCGTACGGCATCATCCCCGTGCCGTAGCTGAACTTCGCGAACTTCTGCACGTTCGCGAGCGCGCCCGACGACGTCGTCAGGATCCCGCAGTCGCCGCTGTAGAACTTCGCCGACGCTTCGTCCTTGCGGCCCGCGTACGTGAACGTGCCGTCCTTCGCCATTTGCTGGAGGAACGAGAGGTGCGCGACCTGCTGCGGCTTGTTGAACTCGAGCACGGCATCGGTGCCGTCGAAGCCGTTGTTGCGGCTCGCGAACGGCAGCCCGTGCCACGCGCTGTAGTTTTCGAGCTGGATCCAGCCCTGCCACCCGGTCGTGAAGCCGCACGCCATGCCCGACTTGCGCAGTTTCTCGGCGTCGGCCTTCACGTCGGCCCACGTCTTCGGCGGCTGGTTCGGATCGAGGCCGGCCTTCTTGAACGCGTCCTTGTTGTAGTACAGCACCGGCGTCGAGCTGTTGAACGGCATCGAGACGAGGTGGCCCGTCTTCGCGTCGCTGTAGTAGCTCGCGATGGTCGGCACGAACGCCTTTTCGTCGAGCGTCACGCCGGCCTGCTTGAACACGTCGTAGACCGGCACGACCGCCTTCTTCGCCTGCATCATCGTCGCCGTACCGACTTCATAGACCTGGAGGATCGCCGGCGCGTTGCCGCTGCGATAGGCCGCGATGCCGGCCGCGAGCGCCTGGTCGTAAGTGCCCTTGAAGACCGGCACGATCTTGTAATCGCTTTGCGACGCGTTGAACTGGTCGGCGATCGCGTTGACCCGCTCGCCGAGCGCGGCTTCCATCGCATGCCAGAACTGGATTTCCGTCGCGGCGAGCGCGACGTGCTGCGCGCCGAACAGCAGCGCGCCGCCGAGCGCGATCGAACGAACCAGTGTCCCCGCAGGCTTCTTCTTCATCGACCTCTCCTATGAAAACGTTACCAACAGCGTGTGCAACATTCCCGTCGCCATTGAACCGGCGAAGTCTAGTGATCGTTTATGACAGTCAGTTGTCGTTGACGACGAACAGCCGCTGATATTCCTTCAGCGCGAAGCGGTCGGTCATGCCGGCGATGTAGTGCGCGACGAGACGCGGCTGCTGCGCCGCGTCGTCGGACTGATACGGCGGCGGCAGCAGGCGCGGATCGTCGATGAACGCGTCGAACAGCCCCGTGACGACGCGTTGCGCCTTGCTCGCCATGCGCATCACCTTGTAGTGGCGATACAGGTTCTTGAACAGGAAGCGCTTGAGGGCGGCCGCCTGCGCGGCGACCTCGGGGCTATGCGACACGAGCGGCGGCGCGGCGCGCACGTCGTCGAGCGACGCGGGCGCGACGCGGGCGAGATTGCGCGTGGTCTCGTCGATCAGGTCGACGATCAGCGTGTTGATGATGCGGCGCACCGTCTCGTGCACGAGACGGCGGCCTTCGAGGTGCGGGAATTCGGCGAGCGCCGCTTCGTAGTGGCGCTGCCACAGCTCGACTTCCGCGAGCTGCTCGATCGTGATCAGGCCCGAGCGCAGGCCGTCGTCGACGTCGTGGTTGTTGTAGGCGATCTCGTCGGCGATGTTCGCGAGCTGCGCCTCGAGCGACGGCTGGCGGCCCTGCAGGAAGCGCTCGCCGAGCGCGCCGAGCTTGCGCGCATTCTCGCGCGAGCAGTGCTTCAGGATGCCTTCGCGCGTCTCGAAGCACAGGTTCAGCCCGTTGAACGCGCCGTAGTGCTCCTCGAGCTCGTCGACCACGGCGAGGCTCTGCAGGTTGTGCTCGAAGCCGCCGTGCTCGCGCATGCACGCATTCAGCGCGTCCTGCCCGGCATGGCCGAACGGCGTATGGCCGAGATCGTGCGCGAGCGAGATCGCTTCGACGAGATCCTCGTTCAGTCGCAGGTTGCGTGCGACCGAGCGCGCGATCTGCGCGACTTCGAGGCTGTGCGTAAGGCGGGTGCGGAACAGGTCGCCTTCGTGATTGACGAAGACCTGGGTCTTGTATTCGAGCCGGCGAAACGCGGTCGAATGGACGATGCGGTCGCGATCGCGCTGGAACTCGGTGCGCGCCGCCGGCGGCGGTTCCGGATGGCGGCGGCCGCGCGACTGCGACGCGTGCGCGGCATACGGAGCGAGATGGGCTTCCAGCGCCGCGAGCGTCGGCGGCTCGGCCACCGGCGCGGCGGATGCGCGGCTGGCTTCGGGCAGTGTGCTGCTGGATGTCTCGCTCACGTCTCCTCCATGTCGGCGGCGCCGGCGAATCCGGGCGCCGTTAGCCGGTCGTCTGCGCCAGTGTAGCGAATACCGCTTCGTCCGGCGCCTGCGTGATCAACGTATCGCCGAATCGCTTCAGCAGGATGAACTTGATCGCGCCGGCCTCGGCCTTCTTGTCGACGCGCATCAGATCCATGTAGCGCGCGTCGCCGAGCGCGGGCCCGCGGGTCGGCAGGTGCGCGGCCGCGATCACCGCATCGAGGCGTTGCCGCGACGCTTCGTCGAGGAGGCCGAGCCGCACCGACAGGTCGCCCGCCATCACCATCCCGCAGCCGACCGCCTCGCCGTGCAGCCATTCGCCGTAGCCGAGCCCGGCCTCGATCGCATGGCCGAACGTGTGGCCGAAGTTCAGGATCGCGCGCAGGCCGCCTTCGCGCTCGTCGGCCGCGACGACGCTCGCCTTGATCTCGCATGAACGCTTCACCGCATGCGCGAGCGCCGCGGGTTCGCGACGGTTCAGCGCATCGACGTTCGCCTCGATCCAGTCGAAGAACTCGGCATCGGCGATCGCGCCCGTCTTGATGACTTCGGCGACGCCGGCCGCCAGTTCGCGATCGGGCAGCGTCGTCAGCGCGCCGATGTCCGCGATCACGGCCTGCGGCTGGTAGAACGCGCCGATCATGTTCTTGCCGAGCGGATGGTTGATGCCCGTCTTGCCGCCGACCGACGAATCGACCTGCGACAGCAGCGTCGTCGGCACCTGGATGAACGGCACGCCGCGCATGTAGCACGCGGCGGCAAAGCCGGTCATGTCGCCGACCACGCCGCCGCCGAGCGCGACGAGCGTCGTCTTGCGATCGGCGTGATCCGTCAGCAGGCCGTCGAAGATCAGGTTCAGCGTTTCCCAGTTCTTGTACGCCTCTCCGTCCGGCAGCACGACCGTCGACACGCGCTTGCCGAGCGGCGCGAGCGCCGCGCGCAGCGCGTCGCCGTAGAGCGGATCGACCGTCGTGTTCGTGACGATCGTGACGGACGAACCCTTGATGTGCGGCGCGAACAGCTCGGCGCGGCCGATCAGGCCGGCGCCAATATGAATCGGATAGGCGCGGTCGCCCAGATCGACGTTGACTGTAATCATGCTTGTAGCGGCTTGGCGATGACGCCGGCCAGTTCGAGTTGCATCAGCACCATGTTGACGAGGCCGTTGACCGACGGGCGGCCGGTCTCGATGACGAAATCCGCGCATTCGCGGTACAGCGGGTCGCGCACTTCATACAGCGCTTCGAGACGCCCCTTCGGATCTTCCGTCTGCAACAGCGGGCGGTTCTTGTCCTTGCGCGTGCGCAGCCACAGATCGTGCGGATTGGCGCGCAGGTAGACGACGATGCCGTGGCTTTTCAGGCTGTCGCGATTTTCCGGGCGCAGCACCGCGCCGCCGCCCGTGGCGAGCACGATGTTCTCGCGCTGCGTAAGATCGGCGATCACCTGCGTTTCACGATCGCGAAACCCGGCCTCGCCCTCCAGCTCGAAGATCACCGGAATGCGCGCGCCCGTACGGGCCTCGATTTCGTGGTCGGAGTCGAAGAACGTCCTGTCGAGACGACGCGCGACCGCACGGCCCACGGTGGTCTTACCCGCTCCCATAAGGCCGACGAAAAATACGTTTGCATGTGGGTCCCGCGCTTGCAACGGCTTCCTCTGCTTCAATCTTGCTGGTGTGTGGCGCAGCTTACTGGCAAAGCGGCTGCCTTGTCGAGCCTGCGCCGGCGGCTTCCGGCCCCGTTTCCTCGGCATCCGCGCCGCCCGCGCCGGGTGCGCCGCAACGCGCGTCGACGACGGTCGGCGTGATGAAGACGACCAGTTCGTGGCGCTGGTCGCGCTGCGCGCGGTGCCGGAAAAGCGCGCCCAGAAGCGGTATTTTGCCCAAGAGCGGCACCCGCGTCACATCGTTCCGGTTCAGTTGCTCGTAGATGCCGCCGATCGCGACCGTCCCGCCATTCTCGACCTCGACGCGCGTCTGCACGTGCTTCGTATGGATCGCGGGGCCCGCCGCGGTCGGCTCCCCGACGCTGTCCTTCGTCACGTCGAGATCGAGCACCACGCGCCCGTCCGGCGTGATCTGCGGCTCGACCTCCAGCTTGAGCGTCGCGCGGCGGAACTGCACGCCGCTCATGCCATTACCGACCTTCGCCTGGTACGGCAGCTCGGAGCCCTGCTCGACGATGGCCTTGACGCGGTCGGCCGTCACCACCCGCGGACGCGAAACGATCTGGCCCCGGCCCTGCGCCTCCAGCGCGCTCAGCTCGATGTCGAGTACGCGGCTGAGCGGCGCGGCGAACAGCGTGAAGCCGGCGGTGGCCGCGTCGAAGCCGCCGAGCGGCCGCGCGGCGAGATCGAGCGCGTTGCGCGTGTCGGCCGTGAAGGGCGTGCCGTCGGCCGGCGACGGCCGCCCCTGCGCACGCAGCGCGACACGCGCGCCGAGGTTGCGCGAGAAGCCGTGCTCGCCTTCGACGATGCGGGCCTCGATCCGGACCTGCCGCGACGGTCGGTCGATCGCGTCGATCAGGCCGGCGATCTGCGCGATGCGCGGCGCGAGATCGGTCACGAACAGCAGGTTCGTGCGCGGATCGGCCGCCGCGGCGCCGCGCTTCGACAGCAGGCGTTGGCCGGTCGCGCCGGCCAGCAGCCGTTGCACGTCCTGCGCGCGCGGATAGTGCAGCACGAACGTACGGCTCGCGAGCGGCTCCAGATCGGCGGCCCGCGCGTGCATGTCGAAGCGCTCGCGTTCGCGCGCAGCCAGCTCGGCTGCCGGGGTGACCCAGATCACGTTGCCGCGCCGGGACATCGCGAGCCCGTGCGTGTCGAGCAGCGTATCGAACGCGTCGCGCCAGCCGACATTGTTCAGACGTAACGTCACCGTGCCCCGCACCTGCTCGCCGACGACGATGTTGAGCCCCGTGAACCGCGCGATCGCGTCGAACGCAGCCGCGAGCCCGACGCCCTGCAGATTCAGCGAGATCCGCCGTGCGTCGTCCGCATCGCCCGGTTGCCGGGCCGCGGCGTCGCTCATCCGGGCTGGCGGCGCCAGCGGGATCGGCGGTCCCTCCAGCGCGGGGCCCGGTGCAGCGGTTTCCGTCTGCAGCGCCGCACGCGCCGCCTGTTCCAACGGCGGCGGGCCGGCGTCCTGCGCGACCGCGCCGTCCATGCCGTCAGCCGCCTGCGGCGGCAAGCGCGGCACCGGCACATCCGTCGATCCGGCAGGCCACACCGCCGGCAGCGGCGGCAACGACGCGCTTGCGCCGGCCGCCATCATGCCGGCCCAGATGGCAAGCGCCCCACAACGGTACTTCGTCACGGCCGGCCTCCGTCGTCCAGGACGAGCCGCTGCGATCCGTCCGCCGTCGCGAGCATCACGGCCGCGCGCTCGACGCGCACCACGCGCGCGGCCCCCAACACCTCGCCCGGTGCAACGGTCGTGAACGTGCCGTCGCCGTCGTCGAACAACGCGAGACCGGCACGCGCATCGCGAATCGTGCCGGCAAGGCGCGCGGCGTGCCCCGCCGCCTCGGCCAGGCCAGCCTCGCCGAACGGATCGGCGCCGGGCGCAAAGGCGCGAACCGGCGTGTTGCCGTCCGCGGCCGATATCGCCGGCAGCGCCGGAAACACGTCGATGGACATGTCCACCCGCTCCGCCGACACGCCACGCTCGATACGCAGCGCCGACGGAACGGCCAGCACCGGAAAGCGCGCCAGCCCGCCAACCAGATGCAGCAGCGCACTGAAACCGCCATCCGCGGCGATATGCACGGTGCGCCTGCCGTCCGGTGCCGCGCCATCGGCGCGCTGCGGTTCGATCGACACGCCTTGCAGCCCGCTGGATGCGGCCAGATCGGCCAGTTCCAGCATCAGCGCGGCCCACTCCGGCGCCGGCGGCAAGCGATCGTCGCGCGTCGACGCACGACGCCCGTCGCGCCGTTGTGCGGCGGATGCAAGCATGCGTTGCGCGTCGGCCGCACGCGCCTGCGCCGCGGCAAGCAACGCGCGACTACGGGCAAGCCCGCTCCAGTCGGCCGCATTTACCAGATGAATGCCGCCCGCCAGCACGGCCGCGAATACCAGCACGCAACCGGCGGCATGCACGGCCGCCGGCGACATGCGCGACACGCGGCCCGGCGCGGCGCCTTCGAGCGGTACCGGCCGATGCACGAGCGCCGTCATGCGCCACCTCCCGATACCTTCCGCGACGACGTCGCGTCGTGCCAGCGCAACTGCACGGAGAACCGAAAAGGCATCTCGGCCGTCGAAGCCGGCCCATCCGACGCCGGCTTCAACGTGTCTATATCGATCCGCCAGTCGCGCTGCTCGCGCGCCATCGCGGCGAGCCACCGCGCAGCCGCCCGGTAACTCGCGGCGCGCGCATCGAGCACGGCGCCGGTGGACGTCATGCGCAGCGCGTCGAGCCGGACTTGATCGGCACGCACCTGCTTCAGGGTCGCCAGCAACCCCGCCACGCGCCGGTAGGGCGCGGCCAGCGCCGCCGCCTGCGCGTCGCGCCGCGCGACGGCGGCGGCGGCATGGGCGGCGCGCGTCGCGGCAGCCACCTGTGGCTGCAACTGCCGCAGCCGCGCCTCCACGCCGGCGCGCTCGGCGTCCACGCGCCACCGCGACAGCACGGCAGCGCCCGTCCACAGCCCGGCGCCGAGCACGCCGAGCAGCATCGCCACACTGAACTGCGCGGCCCGGCGGCGCCGCAACGCCTGCGCCAACCGCCCGCGGTACGGCAGCAGATTGAAGTCGCCGAGTACCGCCTGTACCGCCTGCCCGGCCGCACCCCCCGCGCCCTCGTTTGCCGCCACGTGACCGGCCATCATTCCCACACCCCGCGCAACGCCAGCCCGAACGCGACGGCAAACGCCGGGCCGCCCCGCACGCCGGCGCGCACGCACGGCTGCCCGTCCCAACCCGTGCAGTCGAACGGAACCACAGCCGTGCCGAGCACATCGCCAATCTCTGCGACGGACGTATCGAAGCGGGCGATACATCGCTCGTCCCCGGCGACGAGTACGCAATGGACGGCCCCGAGCGCGCGCCGGCGCAACGCGTCGGGAAGCGCTTCCGGCAACGTGCCGGACAGCGTCAGCACCGGGATGGCCGACGGGCCCTCGATCCGCCAGCCGCGCACGCCCGCGTCGCAGAACCACAGCACGGCATAGTCGCGCTGCGCACCGGGTTCGAACTGCGCGGCATAGCGCAACGCACGCAGCACGGCGGCCGACTCGCCGTCGATCACCGTCAGGTCGATACCGGCCTGCGCGGCCACGTCGATCCGCCGCTCGAGCAGCGCCAGCGGCGCCACCGCCACCGCGATCTCGCCGGACCGCACGCCGCCGTAGTGCCGCCAGTCGAACGCGAGACTGTCCGGCGCCAGCCCCGAGAGGCGTTCGGCGGCCTGCCGCGCGGCGTCCGCGATGTCGCCGCGCCCGGCCAGATCGAGCGTCGCGGTGCGCATCTCGTCATCGTGCAGCGCCATCACGCCGCGCGCGTCGCACCGCACATCTGACGCCGACAGCCGCGACACGGCCGCCGCCAGCGATCGCGCGACCGCTGCCCAGCGCGCGTCTTCCGGCCCATCCGCCAGCCCGACCGGTTCCCGCTCGAGCCCCTCGACGCACACCTCCGTGCCCCTGCCGCGCCCGCTGACCACGGCGACCCTCACCTCGTGCGCGCCGACGTCGATTCCCGTCGACCGGTGCCTGCCCTGTACAAACCGCGCCACCCATCGTCCTGCCATCCCAGCCTCCCGAGATCGTCGCGGCCCACGCCGCGTTTCCGAGACCTGATTCTGCAAAGCGGCGCGCGCGGCCGACAGTCGGCCAAACGGCCAGAATGGGCTCGCGGCGGCCGTGCACGGACTATGCTGACGGCACGCCGATCCGCGGCTTTTCGACGGGCGGCCCCCGCGTCAGGGCCGGTCTTACCGGGCAGCTATAATCGCGGGACTGTTTTCCGGTATGCCTATGCAATCCACGACTCCTACGTCCCCGCCTCCCGCTCCGGAGCCGAAGAAGCGGCCCTGGTGGCTCAAAGTCCTGCTCGGCTTCGCCGCGATGTGCGTGGCCCTCGTCGTGGCCGGCGGCCTCGTGCTCGGCTACGCGCTAGTCGTGGCCTGGCCGAACATGCCGTCGCTCGACGCGCTGACCGACTACCGCCCGAAGGTGCCGCTGCGCATCTATACGTCCGATCACGTGCTGATCGGCGAATTCGGCGAGGAGCGCCGCGACGTCGTCCATTTCAAGGACGTGCCCGACTCGCTGAAGAAGGCGATCCTCGCGATCGAGGACGCGCGCTTCTACGATCACGGCGGCGTCGACCTCACCGGCATCATCCGCGCCGGCTTCGTCGCGCTGACGAACGGCCACGCGTCGCAGGGCGCGAGCACGATCACGATGCAGGTCGCGCGCAACTTCTTCCTGTCGAGCGAGAAGACCTACACGCGCAAGATCTACGAGATGCTGCTCGCGTACCGGATCGAGCGCGCGCTGACGAAGGATCAGATTCTCGAGGTCTACATGAATCAGATCTATCTCGGCCAGCGCGCGTACGGCTTCGCGAGCGCCGCGCGGGTCTATTTCGGCAAGGACCTGAAGGACATCACGCTCGCGGAAGCCGCGATGCTCGCGGGGCTGCCGAAGGCGCCGTCCGCGTACAACCCGGTCGTCAACCCGAAACGCGCGAAGGTGCGCCAGGAATACATCCTCGAGCGGATGCTCGAGCTGAACTTCATCACGCGAGAGCAGTACGACGAAGCGTCCGCGCAGCCGCTCGTCGTCAAGGGGCCGGGCCGCGATTTCAGCGTGCACGCCGAGTACGTCGCCGAAATGGTCAGACAGATGATGTACGCGCAGTATCGCGAGGAAACCTATACGCGCGGCTTCAACGTCGTCACGACGATCGATTCCGCGGACCAGCAGGTCGCATACACCGCGCTGCGCAAGGGCATCATGGATTACGAGCGCCGCCACGGCTATCGCGGGCCGGAGGGCTTCATCGAGCTGCCGGCCGGTGCCGACGATCGCGAACAGGCGATCGACGACGCGCTGCTCGAGCATCCCGACAACGGCGAGCTGATCGCCGCGGTCGTGACGGCCGCGAGCCCGCGCCAGATCACGGTCGCGTTCATCGACGGCAGCAAT
The DNA here is from genome assembly GCF_020419965.1 of Burkholderia sp. AU39826. Taxonomy (NCBI): domain Bacteria; kingdom Pseudomonadati; phylum Pseudomonadota; class Betaproteobacteria; order Burkholderiales; family Burkholderiaceae; genus Burkholderia; species Burkholderia sp. AU39826. Next base: position 51,070 of record NZ_JAIZQG010000021.1, on the reverse strand, counting down.
GCGACGATCGACGGCGACAACCTGCGCTTCGCGTCGAGCGCGCTGTCCGCCAACGCGCAGCCGAACCGCCGCATCCGCCCCGGCGCGATCGTCCGCGTGGTGAAGAGCGATGCCGGCAAGTGGTCGATCACGCAGTTGCCGCAGGTCGAAGGCGCGTTCCTGTCGATCGTCCCGCAGGACGGGGCGATCCGCTCGCTCGTCGGCGGCTTCGACTACAACAAGAACAAGTTCAACCACGTCACGCAGGCGTGGCGGCAGCCCGGTTCGTCGTTCAAGCCGTTCATCTACTCGGCGTCGCTCGACAAGGGCCTCGGGCCGGCCACCGTGATCAACGACGGCCCGCTGTATTTCAGCGCCGCGGAAACGGGCGGCCAGCCGTGGGAGCCGAAGAACTACGGCGGCGGCTTCGAGGGCCCGATGTCGATGCGCACCGCGCTGCAGCGCTCGCGCAACCTCGTGTCGATCCGGATCCTGAACCACATCGGCACGAAATACGCGCAGCAATACATCACGCGCTTCGGCTTCGACGCCGAGCGCCATCCGGCCTACCTGCCGATGGCGCTCGGCGCCGGCCAGGTCACGCCGCTGCAGATGGCCGGCGCGTACTCGGTCTTCGCGAACGGCGGCTACCGCGTCAATCCGTACCTGATCGCCGAGGTCACCGATCAGAACGGCGCGATCGTCGCGCGCGCGCAGCCGCTCGTCGCCGAGCAGAATGCGCCGCGCGCGATCGATGCGCGCAACGCCTACGTGATGAACAGCCTGCTGCAGAGCGTCGCGCAGCGCGGCACGGGCGCGCGGACCAACGTGCTGAAGCGCACCGATCTCGCGGGCAAGACCGGCACGACGAACGACTCGCACGACGCGTGGTTCGCCGGCTACCAGCACACGCTCGCCGCGATCGCATGGATCGGCTACGACAATCCGCGCAGCCTCGGCGATCGCGAAACCGGCGGCGGCCTGTCGCTGCCGGTCTGGATCGACTACATGGGTGCGGCGCTGAAGGGCGTGCCGGAGTTCAAGCCGACGGTGCCTGAAGGCGTGGAGTCGCTCGGCGGCGAACTGTACTTCACCGAGTTCACGCCCGGTCACGGCTTCGTGTCGACGGTCGGCGTGCCGCAGGCGCCGGCCGCGCAGGACGTCGACGAAGCGGTGCCGCACGTCGACGAACAGGAAAAGCAGGACATCATGAACCTGTTCCGCGGCCACTGACGCGCGGCCACGGCCATGAAAAAAGCGCCCGCGGGCGCTTTTTCTTTTGGTACGACGTTCGGAGCGCAGCGCCCCGGCCGTCACGCGCTGAACGTGATCGGCAGGCCGGCCTGCTGGGTCGCGTATTCGGTGAGCGCCGAGAAGAACTCGGTACCCGTGCGCGTATCGCGCCACGCGCCGTCGACGAAACGGTAGTGGAATCCGCCCGCCTTCGCCGCGATCCACACTTCCTTCATCGGCGGCTGCAGGTTGACGATGATCTTCGAGCCGTTCTCGAACGTCAGCGTCAGCACGCTGCCGTTGCGCTCCAGATCGATGTCGTGATCGCCGTCGTTCGCGACGTCCACGGTACGCTCGACGGCCGCCAGCACGGCCTCGGCACGGGCCAGGTATTCAGTATCGGACATGCTAAACTCTATCGGTTAAATTGTTCAGGGACGATCATGCGAGTCGTTTTCCGGATGAGCGCGATTGTAGCGGCTTTGGCGATTCTTGCCGGCTGCGGTCAAAGCGGCGCGCTCTATCTGCCCACCGTGCCTCCGATGCCCAAGCCGATCCAGCAGCAGAACACGCCGCCGTCGGACGTGAAACCGACCGACGAAAACGCGTCGTCCGACGAGACGCCCGATACGTCCGGCTCGCCGCTCACGCTGTCGCCCGAGTTGTCGAGCAGCGCATCGACCATGCCAGCCCCGGCATCGGGCCCGGCCGCCACGAAGTAACGACGCGATGCCGCCCGCGCGGCGCTCACAACAAGGCGATGACTTCCCGGTCATCGCCTTTTGTTTTTCCGGGCCGCACCATCACGCACCACGCGCCGCCATCCCCACGCAACCAGCCGCCAGCCGAGCAACACGGCGACGATCGCCGCGTAGAGCTTCGGCTGCGCGAGATCGTGCTTGCCGGCACGCATCCACCAGAAATGCAGCACGCCGAACAGCGCGATCGCGTAGATCGCCTTGTGCAGCGTCGGCCAATGGCGACCGAGCCGGCGCACCATCGCGCGCGGCGACGTCGCGGCGAGCGGAATCAGCAGCACGAACGCCGCGAAGCCGACCGTGATGAACGGGCGCTTGCCGACGTCCTTGAGGATTTCGACGACGTCGAACCACTTGTCGAACCACAGGTAGGTCGTGAAATGCAGCGTCGCGTAAAAGAACGCGAACAGCCCGATCATCCGGCGAAAGCGCAGCAGCGGTGCGAAGCCCGTCATGCGCCTCAGCGGCGTGACGGCAAGCGTGATGCACAACAGGACGAGCGTCCACAAGCCCGTCGAGCGCGTGATGAACTCGAGCGGGTTCGCGCCGAGCCGGTCGGTCAGCCCGAGCAGCACGAGGCGCGCGAGCGGATAGAGGCCGGCCGCGAACACCAGCACCTTGGCCGGTGCGAGCCAGCGCGGCGCGGCGGGACGGACCGCGCCGGCCCGCGCCGTGCGTGCATCGGGCCCGGCGCTTGCCGCGCGCGCGGGCGTGAGCGTCGAAGGAGGCATGTCGTTTCTCACCGTCGCACTCAGAAGTTCTTCTTCAGGTCCATGCCCTGATACATCGATGCGACCAGGTCGCCGTAGCCGTTGAACATCAGCGTCTTGCGCTTCGGCGTGAAGAAACCGTCCTCGCCGATGCGCCGCTCGGTCGCCTGGCTCCAGCGCGGATGATCGACGTTCGGGTTCACGTTCGAATAAAAGCCGTACTCGTTCGCGGCGTATGTGTTCCAGCTCGTCTTCGGCTGCTTGTCGACGAAGCGGATCTTCACGAGCGATTTCGCGCTCTTGAACCCGTATTTCCACGGCACGACGATTCGCACCGGCGCACCGTTCTGGTTCGGCAACACCTGCCCGTAGACGCCCATCGTCAGCAGCGTCAGCGGATTCATCGCCTCGTCCATGCGCAGCCCTTCCGAGTACGGCCAGTCGAGCACGGGCGTCGACAGGCCCGGCATCTGCGACGGATCGGCCAGCGTGACGAACTGCACGTATTTCGCGTTGCCGGTCGGCTGCACGCGCCGGATCAGCTCGGACAGCGGCACGCCGATCCACGGGATCACCATCGACCAGCCCTCGACGCAGCGCAGCCGGTACACGCGCTCCTCGAGCGGCGCGAGCTTCAACAGCTCGTCGAGATCGAATACCTTCGGATGCTGCACCTCGCCCTCGACACTCACACGCCACGGACGCGGCCGCAGCGTGCCCGCGTTCTGCGCCGGGTCGCTCTTGTCGGTGCCGAATTCGTAGAAGTTGTTGTAGGACGTGATGTCCTTGAACGGCGTGACCTTGTCGATCGCGACGAATTTCGGGTTCGTTTTTGCCGCGAGCTTCGCCGCCCGCGCGTCGGGGGACGCATACGCGGCAAGCGCCGCGCCGCTCGCGCCGAACAGGCCGCCGGCGGCCGCGAATCCGGCCGCCTGCAATACGCGCCGCCGGTTCTCGAATACCGCGCGCGGCGTGATCTCGCTCGGCGCGATGTCCGCGCCGGTCAGTACGTTACGCAAAGGGCGTTTGATCCACATCGTCCAGTTCCTCCCGCATGCGCGGCGCGCATGCTTCATCAGCGTTCGACCCGGCCCGTCGCGCGCCGTTCGACGCCTCGATCGCCCGCTCGTTACAAAAGAAAACCGCCGGGCACGCAGTGCACCGGCGGTTTGATAGTCGGACGAACGGCGAAAATCTTACAGCTTGCCGTAGCTGTGCAGGCCAGACAGGAACATGTTGACGCCGAGGAACGCGAACGTCGTGACCAGCAGGCCGGTGAGCGCCCACCACGCGGCCACCGCGCCGCGCAGGCCTTTCATCAGCCGCATGTGCAGCCACGCCGCATAGTTCAGCCACACGATCAGCGCCCAGGTTTCCTTCGGGTCCCAGCTCCAGTAGCCGCCCCACGCTTCGGCCGCCCACAGCGCGCCGAGAATCGTCGCGATCGTGAAAAACGCGAAACCGACCGCGATCGACTTGTACATCACGTCGTCGAGCACTTCCAGCGTCGGCAGGCGATCGGCGAGGACCCCGCGCTCTTTCATCAGGTACGCGACCGACACCATCGCCGACAGCGCGAAGCTGCCGTAGCCGATGAAGTTCGCCGGCACGTGGATCTTCATCCACCAGCTTTGCAGCGCCGGCACGAGCGGCTGGATCTGCTGCGCATCGCGCGCGACCGAGTACCACATCAGGAAGCCGACCGCCGCGCTGATGACCAGCAGCACGAACGCGCCGAGCGAACGCGTGCCGTAGTGGCCTTCGTAGTACAGATAAAGCAGCGCGGTGATCAGGCTGAACAGGACGAACACTTCATAGAGGTTCGACACGGGGATATGCCCGACGTCCGCCCCGATCAGGTAGGACTCGTACCAGCGCACCATCAGCCCCGTGAAGCCCATCAGCACGGCGACCCACGTGAGCTTCTGGCCGATCGCGGCGCCCGTTTCCGAGCGCGCGAGCAGGCCGATCCAGTAGAAGATCGTCGCGAGCACGAACAGCGCGCTCATCCACAGGATCGCGGACTGGCTCGACAGGAAGTACTTGAGGAAGAACGCCGAATCGGCGCGCGCGAGATCGCCCTGGTAGATCTGGATCGACAGCAGCGACAGCACGGCGATCGACGCCATCATCAGCCGCGCGGGCTTCCAGCGCCAGCCGAGCGCGACGAGCGCCGGCACGGTGCCGATCATCACCGCCTTGTCGTAGTAATCCATGTGCGCGTTGTAGTGCACGAGCGCATAGCCCGCGCCCGCCACCAGCGCCAGGGCGAACAGCCAGTCGAACAGCGACAGGCGCGCGAGGAACGGACGGTCGTCGAACAGCGGCGACGATGCCGACGCCGGAGCCGACGCCGTACGGGAAGAGGAAACTTGCGTGAGATCCATGATCTTACCGGGTGGAATTCTCGGAATCGGAACCGCCGCCGGCAGGCGGGCGGGCCGTCGATGCCGCACCGGCGGGCGCGGCGTCGCGAGGTGCGGCGCGCAAGGCGGCGCCGGCCGCATCGCGCGTCTGCACGAATTCTTTCTCGAAATCGAAGGTCTTGCGGGCCGTGGACATTGCCATCACCACATCGACGCCCGAACCGGCGTCCTTCAGCCAGAACCAGAGTCGCCGCTCGCGTACGTAGAACATCGAGAAGATGCCGGCGACCAGCAGCAGGCTGCCAAGATACACCAGATTCTTGCCGGGCGCGCGCGTCAACTGAAATACCGAAGCTTGCACCTGCTTGAACGAGTCGAGCTGCAAATAGACCGGCGATCCATACAGGAAGCTGTCGGATAGCGCGTTGATCGCGTTCTGCACGAAGCGGATCGTGTCGGTGCCCTGCTGCGCGGCCGGCTCGCCGGCACGCTCGCGCGCGATCTGCCACACCTCCCACATCGAGCCCTCGAGCATCCGCAGCAGCAGGCTCGCGGCCTTCTCCTGCTCGCCCTTCGGCACCGAGCGGTCGATGAACGTCGCCACCGCCTGGAAGCCGCCGACCGGCTGGCCGTCCGCCCCGCGGCCGACGCTGTCGTCGCTCGCCGCAAAAAGGGTCAGCACCTTCGATGCGCTGTCCTGCAGACGGCCGCGCAGCGACGCATCGCCCGGCAGCGAACGCTGCGCGAAGCGCGCGGCGGCTTCGGTGCGCACGGCCGGATCCTCGAGCGCGGCGCGCAGGCGCATCCATTCGCCGATCGAGTCCTGGCTGTCGGCCGGGATCCGCATGTAGCGGAACGGATCGTTCGGGCTCGCGCGCACGCCGGCGAGGAACACGCGCTCGCCGTTCATGTCGACGGGCAGCATGTAGTTGTTGAATTCGCGCGCCTGGCCGTCCTTGCCGCGGATCTTGTACTGCACCGACGGGCCGATGTTGTGAAGCTGCGTCGGCTTCGACGTCTTCGCGCCCGAGCCGAGCCGCTCGTCGAACACTTCCTTCAGCGAGCTGGTCGTCGCGACGCCGCGCACGTCCGGCTTGCCGTTCGCGTCGGCCATGTTCTCGACGTTGATCGCGCGGAAGTCGGAGAACTCGATCGTCTCGCCGTCGGCGCCGGGGACCTGCAGCGGCGCCGAACTGCCGATCGTGCCCTTCACGGGGACGGTCGCCGCACGGCTGCCCGTCATCGGATAGGCCGTCATCTGCATCTGCGAGCCGCCATCCTGGAAGCTCGACTGGTAGATCGACACGCCCTTGTACGTAAACGGCTTGTTGACCTCGACCCGCGCCGGGATCTTCCGGCCGGTCTCGCGATCGATCACGACGATGTCGCTCGCGAACAGCTTCGGCATGCCCGTCGTGTAGTAATCGACGATGAACTTGTCGAGCTGGATCGAGAACGGCAGATCCTGGATCAGCGAGCCGCTCGGCTGGTTCAGGATCGCGGTCGACACGAACTGGCCCTCCGGCACCCACGCATAGCCGCGGAACGTCGGGTTCGACGCGGACAGCCGATGGTCGGACGAGATCTCGCTGATCGTCGCGCTCGTGTTGACCGGGCTCTTGCCGAACATCAGCATCTGGAATTTGATCGGCAGGTTGCTGTCGAGCAGGCCGCCGATACAGATCACGACGATCGCGAGGTGCGCGGAGATGTAGCCCCATTTGGTCATCGCGCCGCGCTTCGCGGAAATCAGCGTCGCGCCGTCGGTTTCACGCACGACGTGCTTGTAGCCGGCCTTCGCGACGAACGTGGCGAGCGTCGCCGCGACGCTCGCGCGCGTGCCGGACGCCGTGTACTCGGCCTTGTGGTGGAATGCGCGCAGGCTGCCTTCGCGGACCTTGTCCTTCCAGCTCTTCGCGTCGGCGAGCATCTTCGGCGCGTTGCGGATCACGCACAGCGAGATCGACACGACGAGGAAGATCAGGATCAGCATGAACCACCACGCGCTGTACACGTTGTACAGGCCGAGCGAGCGGAAGATGTCCGCCCAGAACGGCCCGAACTGGTTCACGTAGTTCGGATACGGATCGTCCTGGGTCAGGACCGTGCCGATGATGCTCGCGATCGACAACACCACCAGCAGCGCGATCGCGAAGCGCATCGAGCTCAGCAGCTCGACCGCGCGTTTCGACGCGCCGTGACTCGACTTCGACTGCAACCCCGACGTGGTAACGCTCATTCAAACTCCGACTAAGGGGACACGGCCCCCACGCTTACTATGTTCGCTTCGGGGGCGCAGCCCCGATCGCCTGCCAGCCCTTCCATTCCGGCTCGGCCCGGCGAGTGCCGACAAAAAAGAAGGGCGAGGCCACCGCAACGACGCGGCGCCCCACCCTTTTCTTGTTCTGACTCCGGCCGCCCTTCGGGCGCCCGGTCATTCCATTCGCGGCGGACCGCTCAACGCAGGCCCGCGATGTAATCCGCGACGGCCTTGATCTCGGTATCCGACAGCCGCGACGCGATCTGATGCATCGCCTCGTTGTTGTTGCGCGCGCCGGCACCCTGCTGGAACGCGGTCAACTGCGCGACCGTGTAATCGGCCCATTGCCCCGACAGACGCGGGTACTGGACCGGGATCCCCTGCCCCGTCGGCCCGTGGCAGCTCGCGCAGGCGGGGACACCCTTTTCCGCGATGCCGCCGCGATAGATCTTCTGGCCGATCGGCACGGTCGCCGCATCACGCGCAGTACCGAGCTTCGTCGTCTGCGACCCGTAGTACGCGGCGACATTGCGCATGTCGTCCGCGCTCAACGCGCTCGCGAATCCGACCATCACCGCGTTGTTACGCGCCGGCCCCTTCGCGCCCGGCTGCGTCTTGAAGTCGTTCAACTGCTTGACCAGATATTCGGGATGCTGGCCGGCAAGCTTCGGGAAACTGCCCGACGCGCTGTTGCCGTCGGCGCCGTGACACGACGCGCAAACCTGCCCGGCAATCGCCTTGCCGCGGTCCAGATCCGGTTTGGCCGCATCTGCCGCGTTTGCCTCCGCTACGAAACCTACGAACCCTGCTGCAACCTGAAGCACCATCAGAGACTTGCACAGTCGATTCATTCGCACACCCTGTTTCGTCTTGTGGGAATTTGAGGTTCTGCAAAAAACGACGGCGTTCAGTCTACCGCAGAAGCCACATAAAAGCGCGAGGCAGGCGCCCGGTGGCCTTCGGTAAAACCGCCGTATTGTACAATATCGTGCTGAAAGCTCCCGCGCCTATCGGGGCTACCCCGCCTCCACCAAGCGGCTCGCGCCGCCCGTCCTTCCGGTTCCCATGGCCTTTCTGCTCCATCAAGCCCGCTTCTACACGACCGTCAACCATCTGCGCGACCTGCCGCCGACGGTCCAGCCGGAAATCGCGTTCGCGGGCCGCTCGAATGCCGGCAAGTCGACGGCGATCAACGTGCTGTGCAACCAGAAGCGGCTGGCCTTCGCGTCGAAGACGCCCGGCCGCACGCAGCATATCAACTACTTCTCCGTCGGCCCGGCCGCCGAGCCCGTCGCGAATCTCGTCGACCTGCCCGGCTACGGCTATGCAGAAGTGCCCGGCGCCGCGAAGGCGCACTGGGAGATGCTGCTGTCGTCCTATCTCGCGACGCGCTCGCAGCTCTGCGGTCTGATCCTGATGATGGATTCGCGCCGCCCGCTCACCGAGCTCGATCGCCGGATGATCGAGTGGTTCGCACCGACCGGCAAGCCGATCCACACGCTGCTGACGAAGTGCGACAAATTGACGCGCCAGGAAAGCATCAACGCGCTGCGCAACACGCAAAAGGGGCTCGACGCGTATCGCGACCAGGGCGTGAAGGGCAAGCTGACGGTCCAGCTGTTCTCGGCGCTGAAGCGCACGGGGCTCGACGAGGCTCATGAACTGATCGAGAGCTGGCTGCGGCCGTCCGTCGCCGACGAAAAAGGCGAGCCTGTAGCACAATGAGCGGGCAACGCGCGGCTGGGATCGGCTGCGCGCACCTGACGGCACCTGCGGATTCGGCCGGCTCATAAAAAAACCCGCCGTTGAACGGCGGGTCAAACAGCCTAATCGAAAAACGACAGGCACCCGCTCAGGGAGGAGAAGCGGGGAGCTGCACGCAACGCGCGCCGCTCGATCGCTATCATATACCAACGATCTCGAAAATGACCTAAGGGTTCCGTAAGGTTCTTCTTGCCCTGATTTCTGCCAAATCGCCATGAGCTTCCATCCGCTTCATCGTCCGCGCCGGATGCGCCGCGACGACTTCTCCCGCCGCCTGATGCGCGAAAACCGCCTGACCACCGACGACCTGATCTACCCGGTGTTCGTCGTCGAAGGCACCAACGAACGCCAGCCCATCCCGTCGATGCCCGGCGTCGAACGCGTGTCGGTCGATCTGCTGATGCACGTCGCCGAGCAATGCGTCGAACTCGGCGTGCCCGTGCTGTCGCTGTTCCCGGCCATCGAGCCGTCGCTGAAGACGCCGGACGGCCGCGAGGCGGCCAATCCGGAAGGCCTGATCCCGCGTGCGGTGCGCGAGCTGAAGAAGCACTTCCCCGAACTCGGCGTGCTGACCGACGTCGCGCTCGATCCGTACACGAGCCACGGCCAGGACGGTGTGCTCGACGAGAACGCCTACGTGATCAACGACGACACGATCGAGATTCTGGTCGACCAGGCACGCGCGCAGGCGGAAGCCGGCGTCGACATCGTCGCGCCGTCGGACATGATGGACGGCCGCATCGGTGCGATCCGCGAGATGCTGGAAAGCGACGGCCATATCCATACGCGGATCATGGCCTATTCGGCGAAGTTCGCGTCGGCGTTCTACGGCCCGTTCCGCGACGCGGTCGGTTCGGCCTCCAATCTGGGCAAGGGCAACAAGATGACCTACCAGATGGATCCGGCGAACAGCGACGAAGCGCTGCGCGAAGTGCGCCTCGACATCGACGAAGGCGCCGACATGGTGATGGTCAAGCCCGGCATGCCGTATCTCGACATCGTGCGCCGCGTAAAGGACGAGTTCCGCTTCCCGACCTACGTGTACCAGGTGAGCGGCGAGTACGCGATGCTGAAGGCGGCCGCGATGAACGGGTGGCTCGATCACGACAAGGTCGTGCTCGAATCGCTGCTCGCGTTCAAGCGCGCGGGCGCCGACGGCGTGCTCACGTACTTCGCGCTCGATGCCGCGCGTCTGCTGAAAGCGCAACGCTGATCGCGCACCGGCACGCACCTGCAAAAAACGGCGGAACACCTTGGTGTTCCGCCGGTTTTTGTTTACCGTCGATCGCGGTTGTCAGCCGCCCCGATTCTTCTCTTCCGCGGTTCGCCTCCGGCGGGCCATCGTCATACCGTCGGAACGGCTGCCCGGTCGAGGCTGCGCAAGAAGGTGTCGGCCGCCTGATAGCCGACCACGCGGCCGATCTCGTTGCCGTTGCGATCGAAGAAGATGATGCCCGGCGGCCCGAACAGGTTGAAGCGCTTGAGGAGCGCCTGATCGTCCGCGTTGTTCGCGGTGACGTCCGCGCGCACGAGGTGAAGCCGCGCGAGCCGCGCCTGCACGCGCGCGTCGGTGAACGTCAGATGTTCCATCTCCTTGCAGCTCACGCACCAGTCGGCGTAGAAGTCGAGCATCACGGGCTGGCCCGATGTCTTGAGCAGCGCATCGAGTTCGCCAATGGAGCGCACCGGCGCGAACGCTGGGCCATCCTGCGCGGCAGCCACGCCGGCCGTCGCCGCGCCGCCGGACGCCACCGTACGCGCCGCCAGCACGGCCAGCGGCTTGACGGGATCGGTCGAGCCCGCGGCCAGGCCGACGAGCAGCGTCGCGGCCCAGATCGCGAGCGCGGCCCCCAAGCCGCGGCCCAGGCGGCGCCAGATCGACGCAGCGCCGGCATTCGGCGTGAACAGTCCGAGCGCCGCGGCCGCGATCAGCAGCCACAACGCCGCGAGCACCATCTTCAGCCCGCCCGCCAACACCGGCCATACGATCCACAGCGCGGCCGCGAGCAGCACGATGCCGAAGAACACCTTCACGCCGTCCATCCACGCGCCCGCGCGCGGCAGCACCGTGCCGGCCCCGACGCCGACGACCAGCAGCGGCACGCCGAGCCCCAGCCCCATCGCAAATAGCGCGGCACCGCCGAGCAACGCATTGCCCGTGTGCGCGATGAACGCGAGCACGGCGAACAGCGGCGCCGTCATGCACGCGCCGACAACCAGCGCCGACAACGCACCCATCGCCGCGACCGCGACGAAGTGGCCGCCCTGGCGCGCGCTCGATGCGTCGGCCGCGCCGTTCTGCCAGCGCGCCGGCAGTGCGATGTCCCGGCCCGAGATCAGCGACACCGCGAACGCGGTCAGCAGCACGCCGAATGCGCCGAGCACCCACGGGTTCTGCAACCACGCGCCGAGGCTCTGACCGACCAGCGCGGCGGCGATGCCGAGTACCGTGTAGACCAGCGCCATGCCGAGCACGTAGGTCAGCGACAGCGCGAAGCCGCGTGCGTGCGTCGCGCGCGTGCCCTGACCGATGATGATCGCGGACACGATCGGAATCATCGGGTACGAACACGGCAGCAGGCTCAGCACGACACCCGCGACGAAGTAGAGCGCGACGATCGTGAAGAAGCCGTGGCCTTCGAGCAGCGACTGCGCGAAATCGGCGCTCGTGACCTTGTCGAACCAGCTACCCGCGGCAGCCGTGTCACCGGACGACGATGCGGCGCCGAGCGCGGCGCCGTCGACCTTCACCACGTGCTCGGCCGGCGGATAGCAGATCCCTTCGTCCGCGCACCCTTGCGACGTCACCGCGAGTTCGAACGGCCCGGCCGCCTGCTTCACCGGCACGTGAACGACGACTTCGTCACGATAGGTCTCGACGTCCTTCTGGAACGTCTGGTCGAACTTCACGTGGCCAGCCGGGTACTGCGGCTCGCCGAGCGTCGCCTGGCCGCTCTTCACCGCGAACGCGAAGCGCTCGCGGTACATGTAGTAGCCGTTGGCGATCTTGAAGCGGACGTCGACCTGTCCCGGCGATTCGCTCGCGCTGAACTTGAACGCAACCGACGGATCGAGGAAATCGTCGGCCGCGCGCGCGGCGGACAGGCCGCCCAGCACGAGCACGAACGACAACAGGACCGCAAGAAACCGCAGCGCGCGCACGCGCACCGAAAGCGCCATACCGTTAAACATGAAATTGACGTTGAGTTTCGCTGGTCACCCATTGGCCATACGCGGCCGATACCGTCGTCTGCCACGAGACGATTTCGGGCGTCTCGTACGGGTGATGCGCGAGAATAAATCGCTCCAGTTCGAGCGCCCGGATGGGGCTCGTCTTGAACAGCAACTGGATCTCGTCGGCCGTTTCGACCTTGCCCTGCCAGTGATAGCGCGACTTGATCGTGCCGAGCTCCGACACGCACGCCGCAAGCCGCGCGTCGAGCGCGCCGTCGGCGAGCGCCGCGGCCGTCGCCGCATCGGGGACCGTCGTCAGCATCAGCACCACTATCATCCGCGCTCTCCTCGCTGGTCTGCCGGCGCCGGTTACCCGTTCAGGAACCGCGCCGGTTGCCCGTATCGTAGCGCAGCCCGCGCGACGCTGCCGGCACCGGCCTGCGACAATCGATCGCAGCCGGCATCTCAAAAACAAAAAGGGCCAAGCAATTGCTCGGCCCCTTTCAGATACTGCTGCGTACCGGAAGCTTACTCAGCTTCTTGCACGTTTTCCGTTTCGTCGACTTCCGGACGGTCGAGCAGTTCGACCAGTGCCATCGGTGCGTTGTCGCCCACGCGGAAGCCGAACTTCAGCACGCGCAGGTAGCCGCCCGGGCGGTTCGCGAAACGCGGGCCGAGGACGTCGAACAGCTTCGCGACCGAGTCACGATCGCGCAGGCGGTTGAACGCCAGGCGACGGTTTGCCAGCGACGGCTTCTTGCCGAGCGTGATCAGCGGCTCGACGACTTTACGGAGTTCCTTCGCCTTCGGCAGCGTCGTCTTGATGACTTCGTGCTCGATCAGCGAGTTGGACATGTTACGGAGCATAGCCAGACGGTGGCTGCTCGTGCGGTTCAGTTTCCGCAGACCATGACGATGGCGCATTTCAGTTTCCTTGATTCAAAGTTTTGATCCAGCTCTTCTATCGCACCTCGGAGGGTGCACGGGCCGGTAACGAAAAAAAGCAAGATGCGGATTTTAAAGGAAAATCCGCATCTTTGCCAACTACAGCTATAGCAGGGCTACAACCGGGCTTACTTGTCGAGACCAGCCGGCGGCCAGTTCTCGAGCTTCATGCCCAGCGTGAGACCGCGCGAAGCGAGCACTTCCTTGATCTCGTTGAGCGACTTGCGACCGAGGTTCGGCGTCTTCAGCAGCTCGTTTTCCGTGCGCTGGATCAGATCGCCGATGTAGTAGATGTTCTCGGCCTTCAGGCAGTTCGCCGAACGAACCGTCAGCTCGAGATCGTCCACCGGACGCAGCAGGATCGGATCGATCTGCGGTGCACGCGACGGCGCTTCGGCAGCCGTTTCCGTGCCTTCCAGCGCCGCGAACACGGACAACTGGTCGACCAGGATGCGGGCCGACTGGCGGATCGCTTCTTCCGGCGTGATCACGCCGCTCGTCTCGATGTTCATCACGAGCTTGTCGAGGTCGGTACGCTGCTCGACACGTGCGCTCTCGACAGCGTAGCTCACGCGGCGAACCGGCGAGAACGATGCGTCGAGGACGATGCGGCCGATAATCTTGGCCGTGTCTTCGCCGTAGCGACGGACGTTGCCGGGCACATAGCCGCGACCCTTTTCGATCTTGATCTGAACGTCGAGCTTGCCACCCTTCGACAGGTGCGCAATCACGTGATTCGGATTGATGACTTCGCAATCGTGAGCCAGCTCGATATCGCCGGCCGTCACGACGCCTTCGCCTTCCTTGCGCAGCGTAACCGTCACTTCGTCACGGTTATGCAGCTTGAACACCACGCCCTTCAGGTTCAGCAGCAGGTTGACGACGTCTTCCTGCACGCCATCCAGCGTCGAGTACTCGTGCACCACGCCCGCGATCGTGACTTCGGTCGGCGCGTAGCCCACCATCGACGACAGCAGCACGCGGCGAAGCGCATTGCCCAAGGTGTGGCCGTAACCGCGTTCAAACGGTTCCATGACCACCCTCGCGTGGTTCTCGCCCAGCGATTCCACGGCGATGATCTTGGGTTTCAGCAAACTGGTTTGCATGGGCTTTCCTTTTCAATACCCTCGGCTCGTTACACCGATAAGGCTGACCGGTAACAACCAGAAAATAAACAGCCGAGGCCCCTCCTTGCGCAACGCAATCGGGGTACCTCGGCCGTCAATCGGATTAACGCGAATACAATTCGACGATCAGGCTTTCGTTGATGTCGCCTGCGATTTCAGCGCGTTCCGGCATTTGCTTGAACGTGCCTTCGAACTTCTTCGCATCGACTGCAACCCAGCTCGGCATGCCGCCTTGCTCGGCCAGCGACAGCGCTTCGACGATACGCGCCTGCTTCTTCGCCTTTTCGCGGATCGCGATGACGTCGCCCGCCTTCACTTGCTGCGACGGGACGTTTGCGACGACGCCGTTCACGGTGATCGACTTGTGGCTCACCAGCTGACGCGCTTCAGCGCGGGTCGAGCCGAAACCCATGCGATACACGACGTTGTCGAGGCGCGATTCGAGCAGTTGCAGCAGGTTTTCACCCGTGTTGCCCTTGCGGCGATCGGCTTCAGCGAAGTAACGACGGAACTGACGTTCCAGCACGCCGTAGATACGCTTGACCTTCTGCTTTTCGCGCAGCTGCGTACCGTAGTCGGACGTACGTGCGCCCGAGGTACGGCCGTGCTGACCCGGCTTGCTGTCGAGCTTGCACTTGTCGGCGAGCGAGCGGCGCGCGCTCTTCAGGAACAGGTCGGTGCCTTCACGGCGGGACAGCTTGGCTTTGGGGCCGATATAACGTGCCACTTTGCATTCCTTTATCAATCAGTCACGCGGATCGGAATCCGCGCTAGTCCGCTCCCTTTGGGGCGAACGGTGGGCTTAGTCAATCAAAAAAGCAACGCCCGTCGACGCTGAGCGGCGACAGGCAATGCGCTAGCACGAGCGTGCCAGCACATCCTTAGATACGACGACGCTTCGGCGGGCGGCAGCCGTTGTGCGGAATCGGGGTGACGTCCGAAATCGCGGTGATCTTGATGCCGAGGCCGTGCAGTGCGCGCACTGCCGACTCGCGACCCGGGCCCGGGCCCTTGATCCGCACTTCCAGATTCTTCACGCCGTATTCCATCGCGACGCGGCCAGCCGACTCGGCTGCGACCTGAGCAGCGAACGGCGTCGATTTGCGCGAGCCCTTGAAGCCCTGACCGCCCGACGTCGCCCATGCCAGAGCGTTGCCTTGGCGATCGGTGATCGTGATGATCGTGTTGTTGAACGACGCGTGAACGTGAACCACGCCTTCAGCGACGTTCTTCTTAACCTTCTTGCGAACGCGTTGCGCCGCGGTGTTCGAAGCCTTAGCCATTACGTTTTCCTGTAACTGTCAGTTCCGCTTACTTCTTCAGCGCTTGCGCTGCACGACGCGGACCCTTGCGGGTACGTGCGTTCGTACGCGTACGCTGACCGCGCATCGGCAGGCCCTTGCGATGACGGACGCCGCGGTAGCAACCGAGGTCCATCAGGCGCTTGATGTTCATCGTCACTTCACGGCGCAGATCGCCTTCAACGACAAACTTGCCTACTTCTTCACGCAGCTTTTCCAGGTCTGCGTCGGTCAGATCCTTGACCTTCTTCGAAAAATCGACGCCAGCTGCCACGCAGATGCTGCGCGAACGGGTGCGGCCGATACCGAAGATAGCCGTCAGGCCGATCTCGGTATGCTGGTGATTCGGGATGTTAACCCCTGCGATACGAGCCATTGTTTTTCCTCAAACAAAAAGCGCAAACAAACGCGCGGTCAGCCTTGGCGCTGCTTGTGGCGCGGATCCGAGCTGCAGATCACGCGAACGACGCCTTTGCGCTTGATGATCTTGCAATTGCGGCAAATGCGCTTAACCGATGCCATCACTTTCATGATAATACCCTTTTTTCAAATCACTTCGCCCGGAACACGATCCGCGCACGAGACAGATCGTAAGGCGTCAATTCAACCGTCACCTTGTCGCCCGGCAGGATGCGGATGTAGTGCATCCGCATCTTCCCGGAAATATGCCCCAACACGACATGGCCGTTTTCCAGCTTCACGCGGAAGGTCGCATTCGGGAGGTTTTCAATCACCTCACCCTGCATCTGGATTACATCGTCTTTGGCCATAGTCCTTTCAACGCATCGGGATGTTGCCGCCCTTGAAGTTTGCCTTCTTGAGCAGCGACTCATACTGTTGCGACATAACGTACGACTGCACCTGCGCCATAAAGTCCATCGTGACGACGACAATGATCAGCAGCGACGTTCCACCAAAATAAAACGGCACGTTCCAGCGCAGCACCAGGAATTCCGGCAGCAGACACACGAAGACGATGTAGATCGCACCGGCCAGCGTCAGACGCGTGAGGATGCGGTCGATATATCGCGCGGTCTGATCGCCCGGACGGATGCCCGGAACAAACGCGCCGCTCTTCTTCAGGTTGTCCGCGGTCTCCCTGCTGTTGAACACCAGTGCGGTGTAGAAGAAGCAGAAAAACACGATCGCCAGCGTGTACAGCAGCACATAGACCGGCTGGCCCGGCTTCAGCGCTTCCGCAACGTTATGCAACGTATTGGAAATCCAGCTTCCCGTCGGCTGACCGGTACTGAACCAGCCGAGAATCGTTGCCGGGAACAGAATGATCGACGATGCGAAGATCGGCGGAATCACGCCCGACATGTTCAGCTTCAGCGGCAGATGCGACGACTGCCCACCGTAGATCTTGTTGCCGACCTGGCGCTTCGCGTAGTTCACGAGGATCTTGCGCTGACCGCGTTCGATGAACACGACCAGGTAAGTCACCGCGGCGATCAGAACGACGATGATGATCGCCGAAATGATGCTCATCGAACCCGTACGCACCAGTTCGAACAACCCACCCACGGCATTCGGGAACCCTGCTGCGATCCCGCCGAAGATGATGATCGAGATACCGTTGCCCAGACCACGCTCGGTAATCTGCTCGCCGAGCCACATCAGGAACATCGTGCCCGTTACCAGCGTCACGACCGTCGTCAGACGGAACAGCATGCCGGGATCGGTGACGAGGCCCGGCTGATTTTCCAGCGCAGCCGCGATACCGAACGCCTGGAAGGTCGCGAGCACCACGGTGAAATACCGCGTGTACTGCGTGATCTTCCGTTGCCCTGCCTGCCCTTCCTTCTTCAGCGCCTCGAGCTGCGGCGAAACGATCGCCAGCAACTGCATGATGATCGACGCCGAGATGTACGGCATGATCCCCAGCGCAAAGATCGTGAAGCGGGAAAGTGCGCCACCCGAGAACATGTTGAACATGCCCAGGATGCCGCCCGCCTGGCTCTGGAACAGCTTGGCCAGTTGATCCGGATCGATTCCCGGCACGGGAATGTGCGCGCCGATGCGATAGACGATCAGCGCCAGGAGCAGGAACATCGCTCGCCGGCGCAGATCGCCGAATTTCGCCGTGCTTCGACCGGGTTTTGCAAGACTCGGGCTGTTAGCCAAGTACCTTCTCCGATGAATGCAAGTGACGACGCGCTACGCGTGTCACTCGGCGAACGAACCGCCAGCCGCTTCGATCGCAGCGCGCGCACCCTTGGTGGCACCGAGACCCTTCACGACGATCTTGCGCTTCAGTTCGCCCGTCGCGATGATCTTTGCGCTCTTCGTCAGCTCGCCGACCAGGCCGGCTTGCTTCAGTGCGAGCAGATCGATCTCGTCGACCGGCAGCTTCTCGAGGTCGCCCAGGCGCACTTCACCGACGAATTCCTTCGTCAGCGACGTGAAGCCGCGCTTCGGCAGACGACGTTGCAGCGGCATCTGACCGCCTTCGAAACCGACTTTGTGGAAGCCGCCCGAACGCGATTTCTGACCCTTGTGACCACGGCCAGCCGTCTTGCCGAGGCCCGAACCGATGCCACGACCGACGCGACGCTTGGCGTGCTTGGCGCCAGCGGCCGGCTTCAGGTTATTCAATTCCATATCAACTCCTTGATCCGTAGGGCCGCTTACGCGATGACCTTAACGAGGTACGAGACCTTGTTGATCATGCCGCGGACCGCCGGCGTGTCCTGCAGCTCGCTAACCGAGTTGAGTCGGCGCAGGCCCAGGCCACGCACGGTCGCGCGGTGCGATTCGCGGGTCCCGATCAGGCTCTTGACGAGCTGAACCTTGACAGTTTTTTCAGACATGGTGACCACCCGGGCTTAGCCCAAAATTTCTTCGACGGACTTGCCGCGCTTCGCCGCGATGTCTGCCGGGGTCGACTGCTTGCGCAGGCCGTCCAGCGTGGCGCGAACGAGGTTGTACGGGTTCGTCGAACCGTGGCTCTTCGCCACGACGTTCTGAACGCCCATCACGTCGAACACTGCGCGCATCGGGCCGCCGGCGATCACGCCCGTACCTGCCTTCGCCGGAGCGAGGAGGACGGCCGATGCGCCGTGCTTGCCGTGCACTTCGTGTTGCAGCGTGCCGTTCTTGAGCGGCACCTTGAACATGTTGCGGCGAGCTTGTTCCATTGCCTTCTGGACAGCGACCGGCACTTCCTTCGCCTTGCCCTTGCCCATACCGATGCGGCCATCGCCGTCGCCGACCACGGTCAGTGCGGCGAAGCCGAGAATACGGCCACCCTTCACGACCTTGGTCACGCGGTTGACCGAAATCATCTTTTCGCGAAGGCCGTCGTCGCGCTCGTCAGCCTGAACTTTCGCTTGCATCTTTGCCATGACGAATTCCTTCCTTAGAACTTGAGCCCAGCTTCGCGAGCTGCCTCAGCCAGCGCCTTGACGCGGCCGTGGTAGCGGAAGCCCGAGCGGTCGAAGGCGACGGATTCGATGCCGGCAGCCTTTGCCTTCTCGGCAATACGCTTGCCGATCAGCGTCGCGGCATTCACGTTGCCGCCCTTGCCCGACTTGTCGGCCAGTTCAGCGCGCACTTCAGCTTCGAGCGTCGACGCGCTGGCGAGCACCTTGGTGCCGCAGGGCGAGAACACTTGAGCGTAGATGTGCGTGTTCGTGCGATGCACGGCGAGACGCGCGACCTGCAGCTCAGCGATCTTGATACGCGTCTGGCGAGCGCGGCGCAGGCGAGATTGAGTCTTATCCATGATTGCGCACCCTTACTTCTTCTTCGTTTCTTTGAGGATCACAACCTCGTCGGCATAACGCACGCCCTTGCCCTTGTAGGGCTCCGGCGGACGGTAACCGCGGACTTCCGCAGCCACTTGACCGACTTGTTGCTTGTTGATCCCCTTGATCACGATTTCGGTTTGCGTCGGGGTTTCAGCCTTGACGCCTTCCGGCATCTGGTGCACCACCGGGTGCGAGAAACCCAGCGACAGGTTCAGCTTGTCGCCTTGCGCTTGCGCACGGTAACCGACGCCAACCAGCGTCAGCTTGCGCTCGAAACCCTTGGTCACGCCGTGCACGGCATTCGCGATGATCGCGCGCATCGTGCCCGACAGTGCATTTGCTTCGCGGCTTTCGTCGACCGGCGACAGATTCAGCGTGCCGTCGTTGTTCGCCACGTTCACGAGCGGATTGATCGCTTGCGTGATGGTGCCCAGCGGGCCCTTGACGGTGATCGCACCGTCGGCCAGCTTGACTTCCGCGCCTTGCAGCGCGATCGGGCTCTTACCTACTCGAGACATGTTTCTCTCTCCTCGGCTTTAAGCGACGTAGCAGATGACTTCGCCGCCGACGCCGGTAGCGCGCGCCTTGCGGTCGGTCATCACGCCCTTCGGCGTCGACACGATTGCCACACCGAGGCCGTTCATGACCTGCGGAATGTCGTTACGGCCGCGGTACACGCGCAGACCAGGTTTCGACACGCGCTCGAGGCGTTCGATGACCGGGCGACCTGCGTAGTACTTCAGCGCGATATTCAGTTCGGACTTCGCACCTTCCGCCTTCACGGCGAAATCGTCGATATAACCTTCGTCCTTCAGGACTTGCGCGATTGCAACCTTGACCTTCGACGAGGGCATCGCGACCGATACCTTCTCGACCATCTGCGCGTTGCGGATGCGAGTCAGCATATCGGCGATAGGATCACTCATGCTCATTTACGTTTCTCCTATTACCAGCTCGCCTTGGTCAGGCCAGGAATCTCGCCACGGAATGCGATTTCACGAATCTTGTTACGCGCGAGGCCGAATTTACGGAACGTGCCACGCGGACGGCCCGTGATCGCGCAGCGGTTGCGCTGGCGGGTCGGGTTTGCGTTGCGGGGCAGTTGCTGCAGCTCCAGGCGTGCTTCGTAGCGCTCTTCTTCCGACTTGCTTTGGTCTTCGACGATCGCCTTCAGCGCTTCGCGCTTTGCTGCGAACTTCGCGACCAGGCGGGCGCGCTTCTTTTCACGTTCGATCAGTGCCAGTTTAGCCACGGTAACCTCAGTTTCTGAACGGGAACTTGAAGCTGGCGAGCAGAGCCTTTGCTTCGTCGTCGGTCTTCGCAGTCGTCGTGATGCTGATGTTCAGCCCACGCAGTGCGTCGATCTTGTCGTAATCGATTTCGGGGAAAATGATCTGCTCTTTCACACCGATGTTGTAGTTGCCACGGCCATCGAAAGCACGACCCGACACACCGCGGAAGTCACGCACGCGGGGCAGGGCAACCGTCACGAAACGGTCGAGGAATTCGTACATCGCGCGGCCACGCAGCGTCACCATCGCGCCGATCGGGTAACCCTGGCGGATCTTGAAGCCAGCGATTGCCTTGCGGGCCTTCGTGACGACCGGCTTCTGGCCGGCGATCTTCGTGAGGTCGCCAACGGCGTTCTCGATGATCTTCTTGTCAGCGATCGCTTCGCCAAGACCCATGTTCAGCGTGATCTTGGTGATGCGCGGCACTTCCATGACCGACTTGTAACCGAACTTCTCGATCAGGCCGGGCACAACCTTTTCTTTGTAAAACTCTTGAAAACGAGCCATTTTTTACTCCGCTGCGTCAGGCGCTCAGTACGGCACCGGTCGTCTTCAGGAAGCGAACCTTCTTGCCTTCCTCGACCTTGATGCCAACACGCGACGCCTTGCCATTCGCGTCGACCAGTGCGACGTTCGAAATATGCAGGGGCATCGTCTTCGCTTCCACGCCGCCCGTCGTACCCTTCATCGGGTTCGGCTTCACATGCTTCTTGACGAGGTTGATACCTTCAACCGTCACATGTTCAGCACCGACAGCCAGCACGACGCCGCGCTTGCCCTTGTCCTTGCCAGTGACGACGATGACTTCGTCACCTTTGCGAATCTTGTTCATCGCGACTCCTTACAGCACTTCCGGCGCCAGCGAAACGATCTTCATGAATCGTTCGCTACGCAGCTCACGCGTCACCGGCCCGAAGATACGGGTGCCGATCGGCTCGAGCTTGTTATTCAAAAGCACAGCGGCGTTGCCGTCGAACTTGATCAGCGAGCCGTCTTGACGGCGCACGCCCTTGGCGGTGCGGACCACCACGGCGTTGTAAATTTCGCCTTTCTTCACGCGCCCGCGCGGCGTTGCCTCTTTGACGCTCACCTTGATGATGTCGCCAATGCCGGCATAACGACGCTTCGAGCCGCCGAGCACCTTGATGCACAGGACTTCACGTGCACCCGTGTTGTCGGCTACTTCGAGCCGAGATTCGGTCTGGATCATGGTTTGTCTTTCCCAACTTAATCCGGATGCACCACCATGATGCATTCGGTCAGTCTTGGTCCCGTCAGCCAATCGGCTGCTTGGGTTGGAACAGCAGCGACGGCAAACGAAACCCGCCATCGCAATTCGGTGAATCTTTCGGACAGGCAGGCGCCAGTCCGCTTCCCCCACCAACTTCGCCCGCGACGGGGCTCCCATAAAGAGGGAAGACCGGGATTATAACAAATAATCCCGGTCACGCAAGCAAAAACTTTGCGATTTCAAGCACTTCTTGGCGAAGTGCCCGTTACTGCCTACTGCGCTGCCCGCTTAAATGACACGAGCGGCTTCGACGAGGCGCGACACCGTCCAGGCCTTCGTCTTCGAAACAGGACGCGTTTCCTGGATTTCGACGAGATCGCCTTCGTTGTAGGTGTTCGCTTCATCGTGCGCGTGGTACTTCTTCGAACGCACGACATACTTGCCGTAGATCGGGTGCTTGACGCGGTGCTCGATCAGCACGGTGACGGTCTTGTCCATCTTGTTGCTGACGACCCGACCGACCAGCGTCCGCTTCAGCGAGGTTTTCACGCTATCGTTCATTTCTGGTTCGCCTTCTGAGTCATGACGGTCCGCACACGTGCGATGTCGCGACGAACCTTCTTCAGCTGGCTCGTGTTCGTGAGCTGCTGGGTCGCGAGTTGCATGCGCAGGCCGAATTGCGCCTTCAGCAGGTCCGCCAGCTCCTTGTTGAGCGCGGCCTGGTCTTTCTGGAGAAGTTCGGAAGCCTTCATGTTTTCTCCTTAGGCGCCGAGCTGGCGCACGATGAATGCCGTCTTCAGCGGCAGCTTGGCTGCAGCCAGACGGAACGCTTCGCGTGCCAGTTCTTCGGTTACGCCGTCCATTTCATAGAGCATCTTGCCCGGCTGAATCTCGGCGACGTAGTACTCCGGGTTACCCTTACCGTTACCCATACGCACTTCGGCCGGCTTCTGCGAAATCGGCTTGTCCGGGAAGATCCGGATCCAGATGCGGCCGCCACGCTTGATGTGACGCGTCATTGCACGACGCGCCGCTTCAATCTGACGTGCGGTCAAACGACCGCGACCGATCGCCTTCAGGCCGAATTCACCGAACGACACTGCGTTGCCGCGCGTCGCCTTGCCGGTGTTACGACCCTTCTGCTCTTTACGATACTTTCTGCGTTTCGGTTGCAGCATCGTTATTCTCCAGTCTTGCCGTCTTCGGGCTTGCCGGCGCCACGGCGCGGTGCGCCACGACGAGCACCCGGAGCGCCGCCTTCGCCGTCACGGCGCGGACGACGGTCGCCCGGACGCGCATTGCGACGCGGACGCTTGTCTTCGGCTACTTCTTCCACCACCGGTGCGTCGTTGCGGCCGAGCGTATCGCCCTTGTAGACCCACACCTTGACGCCGATGATCCCGTAAGTCGTCTTCGCTTCCGAAGTCGCGTAGTCGATATCAGCACGCAGCGTGTGAAGCGGCACGCGACCTTCGCGATACCACTCCGTACGAGCGATTTCGATACCGTTCAGACGGCCTGCGCTCATGATCTTGATGCCTTGGGCACCCAGACGCATCGCGTTCTGCATCGCACGCTTCATCGCGCGACGGAACATGATCCGGCGCTCGAGCTGTTGCGTGATCGAGTCAGCGATCAGCTGAGCATCGGTTTCCGGCTTGCGGATTTCTTCGATGTTGACGTGAACCGGCACGCCCATGCGGCGTTGCAGTTCCGTCTTCAGCTGTTCGATATCCTCGCCCTTCTTGCCGATGACCACGCCCGGACGCGAGCTGTAAATCGTGATGCGCGCGTTCTTCGCCGGACGCTCGATGACGACCCGACCGACCGAAGCGTTCTTCAGCTTCTTCTTCAGGTATTCACGAACACCGATGTCTTCCTGCAGCATCGCCGCGAAATTGTTGTTGTTCGCGTACCAACGCGAAGCCCAATTGCGGCTGACAGCCAGGCGGAAGCCAGTCGGATGAATTTTCTGTCCCATCGTATGGCTCCTTAATTCCCGACCGTCACAGTGATGTGACAGGATTGCTTCTCGATGCGGTTACCGCGGCCCTTGGCGCGCGCGGTGAAACGCTTGAGCGATGCAGCCTTGTCGACGTAGATGCTCTTGATCTTGAGCTCGTCGATATCAGCGCCTTCGTTGTGCTCCGCATTCGCGATTGCCGACAGCACAACCTTCTTCACGATGCCAGCCGCCTTCTTCGGCGAGAACGTCAGAACGTTCAGCGCCTTGTCGACCGGCAAACCGCGGATCTGGTCAGCCACAAGGCGCGTTTTCTGCGCCGAGATGCGGGCACCGCGATGAATTGCTTTCACTTCCATCTTGATTGCCCCTTATTTCTTGGCCTTCTTGTCGGCTGCGTGACCCTTGAACGTACGGGTCAGTGCGAACTCGCCAAGCTTGTGGCCGACCATGTTTTCCGAGATGTACACCGGAACGTGTTGACGGCCGTTGTGAACAGCGATCGTCAGGCCGATGAAATCCGGCAGAATCGTCGAGCGACGCGACCAGGTCTTGATCGGCTTTTTGTCGCGCGAAGCTGCAGCCGCCTCAACTTTCTTCAGCAAATGGGCGTCGCAGAACGGACCTTTTTTTACAGAACGTGCCATTGCCTACTCCTTAACGCTTGTGACGGCGCTGGACGATCATCGTCGTCGTGCGCTTGTTGCTGCGGGTGCGGTAACCCTTAGCCGGCGTACCCCACGGGCTCACCGGGTCGCGACCTGCAGCCGTCTTGCCCTCACCACCACCGTGCGGGTGATCAACCGGGTTCATCGCAACGCCACGCACCGTCGGGCGGATACCGCGCCAGCGGTTCGCGCCAGCCTTGCCGATCTGGCGCAGGCTATGCTCTTCGTTGCCGACTTCACCGATCGTTGCACGGCACTCGATGTGCACGCGGCGGATTTCGCCCGAACGCAGACGAACCTGCGCGTAGACGCCTTCACGTGCCAGCAGCATGGCCGACGTGCCAGCCGAACGCGCCATTTGCGCGCCCTTGCCCGGCAGCATCTCGATGCAGTGGATCGTCGTACCGACCGGAATGTTGCGGATCGGCAGCGTGTTGCCTGCACGGATCGGCGCTTCCGAACCCGACATCAGCTGTTGGCCGACGGTCAGGCCCTTCGGGGCGATGATGTAGCGACGTTCGCCGTCTGCGTAGAGCACCAGCGCGATGTTCGCGCTACGGTTCGGGTCGTACTCGAGACGCTCGACCTTTGCCGGGATGCCATCCTTCGTGCGACGGAAATCGACGATACGGTAGTGCTGCTTGTGACCACCACCCTTGTGACGCGTGGTGATACGACCGTTGTTGTTACGGCCGGCGGTCGAGCTCTGCGAGTCGAGCAGTGCCGCGTACGGCTTGCCCTGGTGCAGGTTCTTGTTGACCACCTTGACCATCGCGCGGCGACCCGGCGATGTCGGCTTAACTTTCACGATTGCCATGATTACTTGGCCTCCGCTTCAAAGTTGATTTCCTGGCCGGGCTTCAGGCAAACGTACGCCTTCTTCACGTCCTTGCGGCGGCCCATCGAACGGCCGAAGCGCTTTTGCTTGCCCTTCTGAACCAGCACGTTGACCGAATCAACTTCAACCTTGAACAGCAGCTCGACAGCCGCCTTCACTTCCTGCTTCGTGGCATCCGGTGCGACTTCGAACACGACTTGCTCGTTCTTGTCGGCAACCAGCGTCGCCTTTTCCGAGATCACCGGTGCGAGCAGGACCTGCATCAAACGATGATCGTTCTTGCGAATCTCGCTCATGACAGCAACTCCTCGATCTGGGCGACCGCAGCCTTCGTGACCAGCACTTTCTTGAAGTAGATCAGCGACAGCGGGTCAGCGTAGCGCGGCTCGACAATCGCCACGTGCGGCAGGTTGCGCGAAGCCAGGTACAGGTTCTCGTCGACCGTGTCCGTGATGATCAGAACGGAGTCGAGACCCATGGTCTTGAATTTGTCGGCCAGCAGCTTGGTCTTCGGCGCTTCGAGGATGATGTCCTCGACGACCGACAGACGGCCTTCACGGGCCAGCTGCGAGAAGATCGAGCAGAGACCTGCGCGATGCATCTTCTTGTTGACCTTGTGCGAGAAGTTTTCTTCCGGCGAATTCGGGAAGATACGACCACCGCCACGCCACAGCGGGCTCGACGACATACCGGCACGAGCGCGGCCCGTACCCTTCTGGCGCCACGGCTTCTTGGTCGTGTGCTTGACTTGCTCACGGTCCTTCTGTGCGCGGTTACCCTGGCGAGCATTCGCCTGGTAAGCGACGACGACCTGGTGGATCAGCGCTTCGTTGTAGTCACGACCGAACACGACGTCCGATGCGTTGACCACTGCACCTTCCTGACCATTTTCGTTCAGGAGCTTGAGTTCCATTATTTCGCCCCCTTGGTCTTGACGGCCGGCGTCACGAAGACCTTGCCGCCCTTCGCGCCCGGAATCGCACCCTTCACGAGCAGCAGCTTGCGCTCTGCGTCGATACGAGCGATTTCGAGGTTCTGCACCGTCACCGTCACGTCACCCA
Organism: Burkholderia sp. AU39826; assembly: GCF_020419965.1. Taxonomy (NCBI): domain Bacteria; kingdom Pseudomonadati; phylum Pseudomonadota; class Betaproteobacteria; order Burkholderiales; family Burkholderiaceae; genus Burkholderia; species Burkholderia sp. AU39826. The sequence goes on along the minus strand of NZ_JAIZQG010000021.1, from coordinate 24,648 downwards.
TGTGACCCGTCATGCGTTTACCCGGGAAAACACGACCCGGATCCTGCGCCATACCGATCGAGCCCGGCACGTTGTGCGAGCGCGAGTTACCGTGCGTGGCACGGCCGGAGGAGAAGTTGTAACGCTTGATCGTACCGGCGTAGCCCTTACCGATCGACACGCCTTGCACGTCGACCTTCTGGCCCACTTCGAAAAGATCTGCACCGACCACGGCGCCATTCGACAGCTCGGCTGCCTTGGCCGCGTCAATGCGGAATTCCTTGAGGATTTCACCGGCTTCGACACCGGCTTTGGCGAGATGACCTGCCAGCGGCTTCGTCACGCGCGATGCGCGGCGGGAGCCGAATGCAACCTGCACGGCCGTGTAGCCGTCGGTTTCAACAGTCTTGATCTGCGTCACGCGGTTGTCCGACACGTCCAGCACGGTGACGGGAATCGAATCCCCTTCCGCCGTGAAGATACGGGTCATGCCAACCTTGCGACCTACGAGTCCAAGGCTCATCATTTTCTCCATTCCCGACTGCGATTGGTCGGGGCTGATTTACAAAATGCCGGGCACGCAAGGCCCAGCTTTTTTACGCGAATACGCGAAAAGCCAAGCAGTATAGCCCGACTCTGCGATTTCCGCAAGCAATACAAAGACTTAGCGCCACCCGACACGCCGGGCGGCGCTGGAAGCCTTACTGCAGCTTGATTTCCACGTCGACGCCAGCCGGCAGATCGAGCTTCATCAGCGCGTCGACGGTCTTGTCCGTCGGATCGACGATGTCCATCAGGCGCTGGTGGGTACGGATTTCGAGCTGATCGCGCGACGTCTTGTTGACGTGCGGCGAACGCAGGATGTCAAAACGCTGAATGCGCGTCGGCAGCGGCACCGGGCCACGGACGATTGCGCCAGTCCGCTTCGCGGTATCGACGATTTCGGCGGCCGATTGATCGATCAGACGATAGTCGAAAGCCTTCAGGCGAATGCGGATTTTCTGTTGCTGCATGACAATTCCTTGAAAAGAGCGAGGCGATGTTGCATCGCCGGACACTAAAAGAACGTGAAACATGACGCCAGCGGGGAGCGAAGCATCAGGTTCCGGACGGTACTTCCACTGCTAAGCCCGCGATTCTACACGAAAATTCGCGGTGGTGGTGCGCGTTTGTCGATGCTGCGCTTCGTACGCCACAAAGAAAAACCGGGTGCCAGATCGAACTGGACACCCGGTTTCGGCGGTACGCAGCTGCTTACCGCGGAATCGCGGACCCCGGAGGGATCCGCGGATCGTCGATATTACTCGATGATCTTGGCGACGACGCCGGCGCCGACGGTACGGCCGCCTTCGCGGATCGCGAAGCGCAGACCTTCTTCCATCGCGATCGGAGCGATCAGCTTCACCGTGATCGACACGTTGTCGCCCGGCATCACCATTTCCTTGTCCTTCGGCAGCTCGATCGAGCCCGTCACGTCCGTCGTACGGAAGTAGAACTGCGGACGGTAGTTGTTGAAGAACGGCGTGTGACGGCCGCCTTCGTCCTTGCTCAGCACGTACACTTCAGCCGTGAAGTGCGTGTGCGGCGTGATCGAACCCGGCTTCGCCAGAACCTGGCCACGCTCCACGTCTTCACGCTTCGTGCCGCGCAGCAGGATACCCACGTTGTCGCCTGCCTGACCTTGGTCCAGCAGCTTGCGGAACATTTCCACGCCCGTGCAGGTCGTCTTCACCGTCGGCTTGATACCGACGATTTCGATTTCCTCGCCGACCTTGATGATGCCGCGCTCGACACGACCCGTCACCACCGTACCGCGGCCCGAGATCGAGAACACGTCTTCCACCGGCATCAGGAACGCGCCGTCAACCGCACGCTCCGGCGTCGGGATGTACGTGTCCAGTGCGTCTGCCAGGTTCATGATCGCCACTTCGCCCAGCTCGCCCGTGTCGCCTTCCAGCGCCAGCTTCGCCGAACCCTTCACGATCGGCGTGTCGTCGCCCGGGAAGTCGTACTTCGACAGCAGTTCGCGAACTTCCATCTCGACCAGCTCGAGCAGTTCCGCGTCGTCCACCATGTCGCACTTGTTCAGGAACACGATGATGTACGGAACGCCAACCTGACGCGCCAGCAGGATGTGCTCACGCGTTTGCGGCATCGGGCCGTCTGCTGCCGAGCAAACCAGGATCGCGCCGTCCATCTGCGCCGCGCCCGTGATCATGTTCTTCACGTAGTCAGCGTGGCCCGGGCAGTCGACGTGTGCGTAGTGGCGGTTAGCCGTTTCGTACTCGACGTGTGCCGTGTTGATCGTGATGCCGCGCGCCTTTTCTTCCGGTGCCGCGTCGATCTGGTCGTACGCCTTCGCTTCGCCGCCGAACTTCTTCGTCAGAACCGTCGTGATCGCTGCCGTCAGCGTCGTCTTGCCGTGGTCAACGTGACCAATCGTACCAACGTTCACGTGCGGCTTGGTCCGCTCAAACTTTTCTTTTGCCATGATTCTCTTCTTTCAAAAAATAATCGATTGAGAGCTACAGATTTACTTCGACTTCGCGCTGATGATCGCTTCGGCAACGTTGCGCGGAGCTTCAGCGTAGTGCTTGAACTCCATCGTGTACGTTGCACGACCTTGCGTCAGCGAGCGCAGCGAAGTCGAATAGCCGAACATTTCCGACAGCGGCACTTCGGCGCGCACGATCTTGCCGCCGCCAACCATGTCTTCCATGCCCTGGACGATACCGCGACGGCCCGACAGGTCGCCCATCACGTTGCCCATGTAGTCTTCCGGCGTCTCGACTTCGACAGCCATCATCGGCTCGAGGACGACCGGGTTCGCCTTGCGCATCGCTTCCTTGAACGCCATCGAACCGGCCATGCGGAACGCGTTTTCGTTCGAGTCGACGTCGTGGTACGAACCGAACGTCAGGTGCACCTTCACGTCGACGACCGGGAAGCCGGCCAGCACGCCCGACTTCAGCGTGTCCTGGATACCCTTGTCGACCGCCGGGATGTATTCGCGCGGAATCACACCACCCTTGATCTCGTCGAAGAACTCGTAGCCCTTGCCTTGTTCGTTCGGCTCGAGCGTGATGACCGCGTGACCGTACTGGCCGCGACCACCCGACTGCTTGACGAACTTGCCGTCGACATCCTTCGCCGTCGAACGGATCGTTTCGCGGTACGCAACCTGCGGCTTGCCGACGGTCGCTTCCACGCCGAATTCACGCTTCATCCGGTCGACCAGAATTTCGAGGTGGAGCTCGCCCATGCCCGAAATGATGGTCTGGCCCGACTCTTCGTCGGTCTGCACGCGGAACGACGGGTCTTCCTGAGCCAGACGGTTCAGTGCGAGGCCCATCTTTTCCTGGTCGGCCTTGGTCTTCGGCTCGACCGCCTGCGAAATCACCGGCTCCGGGAACACCATGCGTTCGAGAACGATCGGGTTCGCCGGGTCGCACAGCGTGTCGCCCGTGGTGGCTTCCTTCAGGCCGACCGCCGCGGCGATGTCGCCTGCGCGGACTTCCTTGATTTCTTCACGCTGGTTCGCGTGCATCTGCAGAATACGGCCGAGGCGTTCCTTCTTGCCCTTGGTCGAGTTCAGCAGCGTGTCGCCCGAGTTGACGACGCCCGAGTACACACGGAAGAAGATCAGCTGGCCGACGAACGGGTCGGTCATGATCTTGAACGCGAGCGACGAGAACTTCTCGTCGTCCGACGCCTTGCGCTCTGCTTCTTCACCGTTCTCGAGCTCGCCCTTGACCGGCGGGATGTCGACCGGCGACGGCAGGAAGTCGATCACGGCGTCGAGCATACGCTGCACGCCCTTGTTCTTGAACGCGGTACCGCACAGCATCGGCTGGATTTCGCATGCGATCGTACGATCACGCAGCGCCTTGACGATGTCGGCTTCCGGCAGATCGCCTTCTTCCAGGTACTTGTTCATCAGGTCTTCGCTGGCTTCGGCAGCCACTTCGACCATCTTTTCGCGCCATTCCTTGCAGGTCTCGGCGAGTTCGGCCGGGATGTCGACGTAGTCGAACTTCGTGCCTTGCGACGCCTCGTCCCAAATGATCGCCTTCATCTTGATCAGGTCGACCACGCCCTTGAAGTTTTCTTCCGAGCCGATCGGCACCACGACCGGAACCGGGTTCGCCTTCAGGCGCAGACGGAGCTGGTCGTAGACCTTGAAGAAGTTCGCGCCGGTACGGTCCATCTTGTTGACGAACGCGAGACGCGGCACCTTGTACTTGTTCGCCTGACGCCACACCGTTTCCGACTGCGGCTGCACGCCGCCCACTGCGCAGTACACCATGCACGCGCCGTCGAGCACGCGCATCGAACGCTCCACTTCGATCGTGAAGTCGACGTGGCCCGGGGTGTCGATGATGTTGATGCGGTGTTCCGGATAGTTGCCGCCCATGCCCTTCCAGAAGGCCGTGGTAGCGGCGGACGTGATCGTGATGCCACGTTCCTGTTCCTGCTCCATCCAGTCCATCGTGGCTGCGCCGTCGTGGACTTCACCGATCTTGTGGTTCACACCGGTGTAAAACAGAATGCGCTCGGTCGTCGTCGTCTTGCCGGCGTCGATGTGAGCGCTAATACCGATATTGCGGTAGCGCTCGATAGGAGTCTTGCGAGCCACTTTGATCCTCTACTGGGATGACGTGATGCAGCCTTGCCGCATCACGCCTCAACACAAACGGGCGAGGCGCCTGAAAAGCGCACCCGCCCGGAATTTATTTCCGCAAACAGCCCAGCCAGGCGCTTAGAAACGGAAATGCGAGAACGCGCGGTTGGCTTCTGCCATGCGGTGAACTTCGTCGCGCTTCTTCATCGCGCCGCCACGGCCTTCGGCCGCTTCGGAGAGTTCACCTGCCAGGCGCAGGGCCATCGACTTCTCGCTGCGCTTCTTCGCAGCCTCACGCAGCCAGCGCATCGCCAATGCCATACGACGCGACGGGCGCACTTCGACCGGAACTTGATAGTTGGCACCACCAACGCGACGGCTCTTCACTTCGACCACCGGCTTCACGTTGTTGAGCGCAACCGTGAACACTTCCAGCGGGTCCTTGCCACCCTTGGTCTGGATTTGTTCGAATGCGCCATAAACGATGCGCTCTGCGACCGACTTCTTGCCGGACAGCATCAGCATGTTCATGAACTTGGCAACATCAACGTTGCCGAACTTCGGATCCGGCAACACTTCCCGCTTGGGGACTTCGCGACGACGCGGCATGATTCTTCCTTTACTTGTTCAGTTGGAGCTGGATTCAGCTCCGCGGCCACCAACAAACCCGATCACATCTTCACGACTAACCAGCTTGGCCGGGTGACCACTTACTCGACAGCACCGGCAATCCGGCACTCCCGCCTCGACCGCCCTGCGGCGATCCCTGATCAAAAACTGCTTACTTGGCAGCCTTTGCACGCTTCGCGCCGTACTTCGAGCGCGCTTGCTTACGGTCCTTGACGCCCTGGGTATCCAGCGAGCCGCGAACCATGTGGTAACGCACACCCGGCAAGTCCTTCACACGGCCGCCGCGGATCAGCACAACCGAGTGTTCCTGCAGGTTGTGGCCTTCACCGCCGATGTACGAAATCACTTCGAAGCCGTTCGTCAGACGAACCTTGGCGACCTTACGGAGTGCCGAGTTCGGCTTCTTCGGCGTCGTCGTGTACACACGGGTGCACACGCCGCGACGCTGGGGGCAGTCCTGCAGGGCCGGGCTCTTGCTCTTCGTCGTTTCCGACTGACGGCCTTTGCGAACCAGTTGGTTGATGGTTGGCATTGTTTATTCCTGAAATTGAACAAAATCTGCACATCGATTTCGGGCAAAGCGAGAATCGACGCACAGTTGACTTCCGAACCGGCGGATCGGGCGCGAACTTTCGAACGCGACGCGGCCTCCGAATACCGGAACCCAACATGATATTCCGGAAATACCAACGAAGTCAACGGCTTGCGTGATTTGCCGGCCGACCGCGCGGTCTATGGAAGGGGTCGGAACCCTGTGTCAAGCCGATTCGACGACGTCGATGATCTCGTCGCCGAAGCGCTCGAGCTTGCGCACGCCCATGCCTGGAATGTGACGCAGGTCGTCGATCGTCTCCGGCGCGTTGCGCGCGATTTCGGCGAGCGTCGCGTCGTGGAAGATCACGTAGGCCGGCACGCCGTCCGTCTTCGCGGTTTCCGCGCGCCACGCACGCAGCGCGTCCCAGCGTGCGCGCTCGCGAGCGCCCATGCCGGCCGTCGGGTCGACCCGCGTGCCGCTGCGGCTCGACGACTGGTGCGTACGCTGCGGCTTCACGTAGCGGCGCAGCGTGACCTTTTCCTCGTTCTTCAGCACCGGCTTCGCGGCCTCGGTGAGCACCAGCGCGCCGAAGCCGCCATGGTCGACCGCCAGGTAGCCGTACGCGACCAGTTGCCGGAAAATCGCGCGCCACTCGGGCTCGGACAGCGACGCGCCGATACCGAACGTGCTCAACTGGTCATGGCCGCGCTGCAGCACCTTCTCGGTGCGGCCGCCGCGCAGGATCTCGATCAGATGGCTCGCGCCGAAGTTGAAGCCGCTCGCGCGCTGCGCGCGAAACACGCACGACAGCGCCATCTGCGCCTCGCGCGTCGCGTCCCATGAATCGGGCGGCTCCAGGCACGTGTCGCAGTTGCCGCACGGCTGGCTCGCCTCGCCGAAGTAGTTCAGCAGCCGCACGCGGCGACACGAGATCGTCTCGCACAATCCGAGCAGCGCGTCGAGCTTCGACGTCTGCACGCGCTTGTGCGCGTCGTCCGCATCCGACTCGTCGATCATCTTGCGCTGCTGGACGACGTCGCCGAGGCCATACGCCATCCACGCGTTCGCGGGCATCCCGTCGCGGCCCGCGCGGCCGGTCTCCTGGTAGTAGCCTTCGACGCTCTTCGGCAAATCGAGGTGGGCAACGAAGCGCACGTCGGGCTTGTCGATACCCATGCCGAACGCGATCGTCGCGCACATCACGATGCCTTCCTCGCGCTGGAACATTTCCTGGTGCTTCTGCCGCACCTCGAATTCCATCCCCGCGTGATACGGCAGCGCGCGCACGCCCTGCGCCTTCAGCCATTCGGCCGTTTCCTCGACCTTGCGGCGCGACAGGCAGTAGACGACGCCCGCATCCGTCGTGCCGTCGGCATTCGTGTGTTCGGCGCGGATGAAGTCGAGCAGCTGCGAGCGCGCGTTGTCCTTTTCGACGATCCGGTAGCGGATGTTCGGGCGGTCGAAGCTCGACACGAACACGCGTGCGTCGTCGAGCGCGAGCCGATGGATGATCTCGTCGCGCGTGATCGCGTCGGCCGTGGCGGTCAGCGCGATGCGCGGCACCGACGGGAAGCGCTCGTGCAGCACCGACAGCTGGATGTATTCCGGACGGAAATCGTGCCCCCATTGCGACACGCAGTGCGCTTCGTCGATCGCGAACAGCCCGATCTTCGCGCGCTCGAGCAGGTCGAGGAAGCGCCCCGTCATCAACCGCTCCGGCGCGACGTACAGCAGGTCGATTTCACCTTCGCGCAGCGCGCGCTCGGTGGCTGCCGCCTCGGCGCCCGACAGTGTCGAATTCAGGTAAGCCGCGCGCACGCCGACTTCGCTCAACGCGGCGACCTGGTCCTGCATCAGCGCGATCAGCGGCGACACGACGATGCCGGCGCCCTGCCCGGCCTCGCGGCGCAGCAGCGCGGGAATCTGGTAACACAGCGACTTGCCGCCGCCCGTGGGCATCAGCACGAGACAATCGCCGCCGCCGGCGACGTGCTCGACGATCTCACCCTGCTGGCCGCGAAAGGCGGAATAACCAAAGACTTCGTCGAGTATTTCGAGGGCGCGGGACATGAATGAGACCAGGGACGGCTAAACGATGACCGCAATTTTAACAACCCGCTCGCGCGACGCGTGGCGAATCGCGCGATGTTGGCCATTCGGTCAGGGTTCGTTCGCGTGCATCATGAGCCTGTCGCCGCCATGCCGAAGGCGATCGCGGAGCATGCGTCGGCGCGGCACAGGCACGTCATGCGCGTGAACGAAGGACGAAAAAAAACCGCCCGGCAGAACCGGGCGGTTTCGGTGACAGCGATGATAGCAAGGCAACGCGGCTTTCGCCGCCCCGCGCTTACTCGGCTGCCGGGTGTTGCGGCTCTTCCGCCGGCGCGCTCGGCGTGCCGAAGTCGAATGCCTCTTCCGCTGCGATCTGGTCGAAACGCTCGCGATCCGACGATTCCTTCGCCTTGCGTGCCTTGTGGAACGCGAGACCCGTACCGGCCGGAATCAGACGGCCGACGATCACGTTTTCCTTCAGGCCGCGCAGATCGTCGCGCTTGCCCATGATCGCCGCTTCGGTCAGCACGCGGGTCGTTTCCTGGAACGATGCCGCGGAGATGAACGAGTCGGTCGACAGCGAAGCCTTCGTGATACCGAGCAGCACGTTGTCGTACGAAGCCGGGCGCTTGCCCTCGGCGATCATGCGATCGTTCTCGTCCAGCATGTCGGAACGCTCGACCTGTTCGCCCGGGATGAAGCGCGTATCGCCGTTGTCGGTGATCTGCACACGACGCAGCATCTGGCGAACGATCACCTCGATGTGCTTGTCGTTGATCTTCACGCCCTGCAGACGGTACACGTCCTGCACTTCGTCGACGATGTAGCGCGACAGCGCCTCGATACCCTGCAGACGCAGGATGTCGTGCGGATCGGCCGGACCGTCCACGATCATTTCGCCCTTGTTGACCACCTGGGCATCGTGAACCAGAACCTGCTTTTCCTTCGCGATCAGGAACTCGTGCTGGTTGCCCTCGAGGTCCGTGATGACGAGACGCTGCTTGCCCTTCGTGTCCTTGCCGAACGACGTCGTACCGGTGACTTCCGCGAGAATGCCGGCATCCTTCGGCGAACGCGCTTCGAACAGTTCCGCCACCCGCGGCAGACCGCCGGTAATGTCACGCGTCTTCTGCGCTTCCGTCGGGATACGTGCGAGCACTTCACCGACCTGCACCTGCTGGCCATCCTTCACGGTGATCAGTGCGCCGACCTGGAAGCCGATCTGCACTGCGTGCTCCGTGCCCGGAATCTTCACTTCCTCGCCGTTCGCGTCGAGCAGCTTCACCTGCGGACGCACGCTCTTCGACGCCTGCGAACCGCGGCGCTTCACGTCGATCACGACCAGCGTCGACAGGCCCGTCACGTCGTCGATCTGCTTCGCGACGGTCACGCCTTCCTCGACGTTCTCGAACTTCACCGTACCACCGTACTCGGTGATGATCGGGCGCGTCAGCGGATCCCACGTGGCGAGCTGCGTGCCGGCCTTGATGGTCGCGCCGTCGAGCTGCAGCAACGTCGCGCCGTACGGCACTTTGTGACGCTCGCGCTCGCGACCGAAGTCGTCGGTGATCATCGCTTCGCCCGAACGGGAAATGACGATCTGCTCGCCCTTCGCGTTCGTGACGTAGCGCATCGTCGCCGTGAAGCGGACGATACCGTTGCTCTTCGCTTCGACCGACGAGGCCACTGCCGCACGCGACGCCGCGCCACCGATGTGGAACGTACGCATCGTCAGCTGCGTGCCCGGCTCGCCGATCGACTGCGCGGCGATCACGCCGACCGCTTCGCCGACGTTCACGAGCGAGCCGCGGCCAAGGTCGCGGCCGTAGCAGGCTGCGCACAGACCGTAACGCGTTTCGCAGGTCAGCGGCGTGCGCACGCGCACTTCGTCGATGCCGAGGCGTTCGATTTCCTCGACCGCCGTTTCGTCGAGCAGCGTGCCCGATTCGTACAGCGTTTCCTGCGTTTCCGGGTTCACGACGTCCGCGACCGCGACGCGGCCGAGGATACGGTCGCGCAGCGCTTCGACGACTTCACCGCCTTCGACGAGCGCCTTCATCGCCACGCCGTTCGACGTGCCGCAATCGTCTTCCACCACGACCAGATCCTGCGTGACGTCGACGAGACGACGCGTCAGGTAACCCGAGTTCGCGGTCTTCAGTGCCGTATCAGCCAGACCCTTACGTGCACCGTGGGTCGAGATGAAGTACTGCAACACGTTCAGACCTTCGCGGAAGTTCGCGGTAATCGGCGTCTCGATAATCGAGCCGTCCGGCTTCGCCATCAGGCCACGCATGCCGGCCAGCTGACGAATCTGAACCGCCGAACCCCGGGCGCCCGAGTCGGCCATCATGTAGATCGAGTTGAACGACTCCTGGCGCGTCTCGTTGCCGTCGCGATCGATCACGGGCTCCGTCGACAGCTGCTCCATCATCGCCTTGCCGACCGCTTCCGACGTTGCCGACCAGATGTCGACCACGTTGTTGTAGCGTTCCTGCGCGGTGACGAGACCCGACATGTACTGGCGGTCGTACTCCTTCACCTTCTTCGCGGCGTCGCCGACGATCGTTTCCTTCTGCGGCGGCACGAGCATGTCGTCAACGCAGATCGAGATGCCGGCACGCGTCGCGAGACGGAAACCCGACTGCATCAGCTGGTCGGCGAACACGACCGTCGCACGCAGACCGCACTTGCGGAACGCCGTGTTGATCAGGCGCGAGATTTCCTTCTTCTTCAGCGGCTTGTTCAGCACCGAGAACGGCAGGCCGTGCGGCAGGATCTCCGACAGGATCGCGCGACCGACGGTCGTCGCGTACAGCGTGATCTTCGGCACGAATTCCGGCGCGCCTTCCGACGTGTCCTCGTTGCGGACCATTTCGGTGATCCGGACGTTGACGCGCGAGGCCAGCTCGACTTCCTTGTTCTCGTACGCGCGGATCACTTCCGACACGCCGGTAAACGACAGGCCTTCGCCCTTGCCGTTGATCGCTTCGCGGGTCGCGTAGTACAGACCTAGCACGATATCCTGCGACGGCACGATCGACGGATCGCCGTTGGCCGGGAACAGCACGTTGTTCGACGCGAGCATCAGCGTGCGCGCTTCCATCTGCGCTTCGAGCGACAGCGGCACGTGAACGGCCATCTGGTCACCGTCGAAGTCGGCGTTGAACGCCGCGCAGACGAGCGGGTGCAGCTGGATCGCCTTGCCTTCGATCAGCACCGGCTCGAACGCCTGGATACCGAGACGGTGCAGCGTCGGCGCACGGTTCAGCATCACCGGGTGCTCGCGGATCACCTCTTCGAGGATGTCCCACACCACCGGCGTCTGGTTCTCGACTTCCTTCTTCGCGGCCTTGATGGTCGTGGCGACGCCCATCACTTCCAGCTTGTTGAAGATGAACGGCTTGAACAGCTCGAGCGCCATCAGCTTCGGCAGACCGCACTGGTGCAGCTTCAGCGTCGGGCCGACCACGATGACCGAACGGCCCGAGTAGTCGACGCGCTTGCCCAGCAGGTTCTGACGGAAACGACCGCCCTTGCCCTTGATCATGTCGGCGAGCGACTTCAGCGGACGCTTGTTCGCGCCCGTCATCGCCTTGCCGCGACGACCGTTGTCGAGCAGCGAGTCGACGGCTTCCTGCAGCATCCGCTTTTCGTTGCGGACGATGATTTCAGGCGCCTTCAGCTCGAGCAGACGCTTCAACCGGTTGTTCCGGTTGATCACGCGGCGATACAGGTCGTTCAGGTCCGACGTCGCGAAACGGCCGCCGTCCAGCGGCACGAGCGGACGCAGTTCCGGCGGCAGCACCGGCAGCACTTCGAGGATCATCCACTCGGGCTTGATGCCCGAGCGCTGGAATGCCTCGAGGACCTTCAGGCGCTTCGCGTACTTCTTGATCTTCGCTTCCGAGCCGGTGTTCTTCAGCTCGGTGCGCAGCGTCTCGACCTGCTCGTCGATGTTGATCGCGCGCAGCAGTTCACGCACGCCTTCCGCGCCCATTTCGGCACGGAATTCGTCGCCGTATTCCTCGACCTTGTTGTAGTAATCCTCTTCGGTCATGATCTGCCGCGCCTTCAGCGGCGTCATGCCCGGTTCGATGACCACATAGGCTTCGAAGTACAGCACGCGTTCGATGTCGCGCAGCGTCATGTCGAGCACCATGCCCAGACGCGACGGCAGCGACTTCAGGAACCAGATGTGCGCGACCGGCGAGGCCAGCTCGATGTGGCCCATCCGTTCGCGACGCACCTTCGCCAGCGTCACTTCGACGCCGCACTTCTCGCAGATCACGCCGCGGTGCTTCAGACGCTTGTACTTGCCGCACAGGCACTCGTAGTCCTTGATCGGCCCGAAGATCTTCGCGCAGAACAGACCATCGCGTTCCGGCTTGAACGTACGGTAGTTGATGGTCTCCGGCTTCTTCACTTCGCCGAACGACCACGAACGGATCTTGTCGGGCGAGGCCAGACCGATCTTGATCGCGTCGAAAACTTCTTCCTGTTGGACTTGCTTGAATAGATCGAGCAGAGCTTTCATTGCTTTCTCTCCGTAGTCCGATTAATTGCGGTCGAGATCGATATCGATACCGAGCGAGCGGATTTCCTTCACGAGCACGTTGAAGGATTCCGGCATGCCTGCATCGATCACGTGATCGCCCTTGACGAGGTTTTCGTACACCTTCGTCCGGCCGGTCACGTCGTCCGACTTCACCGTCAGCATTTCCTGCAGCACGTAGGACGCGCCGTACGCTTCGAGTGCCCACACTTCCATTTCACCGAAACGCTGGCCACCGAACTGCGCCTTACCACCCAGCGGCTGCTGCGTGACGAGCGAGTACGGGCCGGTCGAACGCGCGTGCATCTTGTCGTCGACCAGGTGGTGCAGCTTCAGGTAGTGCATGTAGCCGAGCGTCACGCGACGTTCGAACATTTCACCCGTGCGGCCGTCGTACAGGCGGACCTGGTTCTTCGACGGGTTCATGCCGAGCTGTTCGGCGATGTCGTCCGGGAACGCGAGGTCGAGCATCTTGCCCATTTCTTCCTCGGTCGCACCGTCGAACACCGGCGTCGCGAACGGCACGCCTTCGCGCAGGTTCTTCGCGAGTTCGAGGATCTCGTCGTCGGTGAAGCTTTCCAGATCTTCCTGGCGGCCCGACTCGTTGTAGATCTTCGTCAGGAACGCGCGCAGTTCCTCGATCTTCGCCTGACGCTGCAGCATTTCGCCGATACGCCAGCCGAGGCCCTTCGCGGCCCAGCCGAGGTGCACTTCCAGAACCTGACCCACGTTCATCCGCGACGGCACGCCGAGCGGGTTCAGCACGACGTCTGCCGGACGGCCGTCGGCCATGTACGGCATGTCTTCGATCGGAACGATCTTCGACACGACACCCTTGTTACCGTGACGGCCCGCCATCTTGTCGCCAGGCTGCAGACGGCGCTTCACCGCGAGGTACACCTTGACCATCTTCAGCACGCCCGGCGGCAGTTCGTCGCCTTGCGTGAGCTTCTTGCGCTTCTCTTCGAACGCGAGGTCGAACTGGTGACGCTTCTCTTCGATCGAGTTCTTGATCGCTTCGAGCTGCGCCGCCGCTTCGTCGTCCGCGAGGCGGATGTCGAACCAGTGGTAATGGTCGAGGTCTTCCAGGTAAGCCTGGTCGATCTTCGTGCCCTTCGCGAGCTTCTTCGGACCGCCGTTCGCGACCTTGCCCACGAGCATGCGCGCGAGACGCTGGAACGCGTCGCCTTCCACGATGCGCAGCTGGTCGTTCAGGTCGAGACGGTAGCGCTTCAGTTCGTCGTCGATGATCTGTTGCGCACGCTTGTCGCGCTGGATGCCTTCACGCGTGAACACCTGGACGTCGATCACCGTCCCGCTCATGCCCGACGGCACGCGCAGCGACGTGTCCTTCACGTCCGAAGCCTTCTCGCCGAAGATCGCGCGCAGCAGCTTCTCTTCCGGCGTCAGCTGGGTCTCGCCCTTCGGCGTGACCTTACCGACCAGCACGTCGCCAGCTTCGACTTCCGCACCGATGTACACGATGCCCGATTCGTCGAGACGGCCGAGCTGGACTTCCGCCAGGTTCGAGATGTCGCGCGTGATTTCTTCCGGCCCGAGCTTCGTGTCGCGTGCAACGACGTTCAGCTCTTCGATGTGGATCGACGTGTAGCGATCGTCCGCGACCACCTTCTCCGAGATCAGGATCGAATCCTCGAAGTTGTAGCCGTTCCACGGCATGAACGCGATCAGCATGTTCTGGCCGAGCGCGAGCTCGCCCAGGTCCGTCGAGGCGCCGTCGGCCAGCACGTCGCCGCGCGAGACCTTGTCGCCCATCTTCACGATCGGACGCTGGTTGATGTTCGTGTTCTGGTTCGAACGCGTGTACTTGATCAGGTTGTAGATGTCGACACCGACTTCACCCGCGACCGCTTCGTCGTCGTTCACGCGAATCACGATACGGCCTGCGTCGACGTAGTCGACCACACCGCCGCGGAACGCCTGAACCGTCGTACCCGAGTCGACCGCGCAGGTGCGCTCGATGCCCGTACCGACGACCGGCTTTTCCGGACGCAGACACGGCACGGCCTGACGCTGCATGTTCGAACCCATCAGTGCACGGTTCGCGTCATCGTGCTCGAGGAACGGGATCAGCGACGCTGCCACCGACACGATCTGCGACGGCGCGACGTCCATGTACTGGATCCGGTCCGGCGTGACCATCATCGTTTCGCCGGCTTCGCGCGACGACACGAGTTCGTCGATCAGTCGGCCGTCTTCGTCGATCGCGGCGTTCGCCTGGGCGATCATGTAGCGACCTTCCTCGATCGCCGACAGGTAGTCGATCTGATCGGTCACCTTGCCGTCCACGACCTTGCGGTACGGCGTCTCGAGGAAGCCGTACTCGTTCAGGTGCGCGTACAGTGCGAGCGAGTTGATCAGGCCGATGTTCGGACCTTCCGGCGTCTCGATCGGGCACACGCGGCCGTAGTGGGTCGGGTGCACGTCGCGGACTTCGAAGCCTGCGCGCTCGCGCGTCAGACCGCCCGGGCCCAGTGCGGAAACACGGCGCTTGTGCGTGATTTCCGACAGCGGGTTGGTCTGGTCCATGAACTGCGACAGCTGCGACGAACCGAAGAACTCGCGGATCGCCGACGAAATCGGCTTCGAGTTGATCAGGTCGTGCGGCATCAGGTTTTCGCTTTCGGCCTGGCCGAGGCGTTCCTTGACCGCGCGCTCGACACGCACGAGACCGGCGCGGAACTGGTTTTCCGCCAGTTCGCCGACGCAACGCACGCGACGGTTGCCGAGGTGGTCGATGTCGTCCACTTCGCCCTTGCCGTTACGCAGCTCGACGAGGATCTTGATCGTCGCGAGGATGTCGTCGTCCTGCAGCGTCATCGGGCCGACGATCTCGTCACGGCCGACGCGGCGGTTGAACTTCATGCGGCCGACCTTCGACAGGTCGTACGCTTCTTCGCTGTAGAACAGACGGTTGAACAGCGCCTCGACCGCTTCTTCGGTCGGCGGCTCGCCCGGACGCATCATGCGGTAGATCGCGATGCGCGCGGCCGTCTTGTCGGTCGTTTCGTCGACACGCAGCGTGGACGAGATGTAAGGACCCTGGTCCAGATCGTTCGTGTAGAGCGTCTGGATGTCCTTGATGCCCGCTTCGCGCAGCTTCTCGAGCACGCTTTCCGTGACTTCGTCGTTCGCGCTCGCGATCACTTCGCCGGTGTCGCCGTCGACGACGTTCTTCGCCAGCACGCGGCCGAGCAGATAGTCTTCCGGCACCGAGATGAACTTGGTCTTCGCGGCTTCGAGGTCGCGAATGTGCTTCGCGTTGATCCGCTTGTCCTTCTGGACGATGACCTTGCCGTCGCGATCCGTGATGTCGAAGCGCGCGACTTCGCCACGCAGGCGCTCGGGCACGAACTCGAGTTGCGCGCCTTCGTCCATCAGCGTGAAGTTGTCGAACACGAAGAAGTTCGCGAGGATCTGTTCCGGCGTCAGGCCGATGGCCTTCAGCAGGATCGTGACCGGCATCTTGCGGCGACGGTCGACGCGGAAATACAGGATGTCCTTCGGATCGAATTCGAAGTCGAGCCACGAGCCGCGGTACGGAATGATCCGTGCCGAGAACAGCAGCTTGCCCGAGCTGTGCGTCTTGCCCTTGTCGTGTTCGAAGAACACGCCCGGCGAACGATGCAGCTGCGAGACGATGACACGCTCGGTGCCGTTGATGACGAACGAGCCCGTCGGCGTCATGAGCGGAATTTCGCCCATGTACACTTCCTGCTCCTTCACTTCCTTGACGACCGGCTTGTTCGGCGATTCCTTGTCGAGGATGACGAGGCGGACCTTCGCGCGCAGCGCGGAGCAGTACGTCAGGCCGCGCTGCTGGCATTCCTTGATGTTGAATGCCGGCGACGACAGCGCATAGCTCACGAACTCGAGGCGCGCGAAACCGTTGTGCGAAACAATGGGAAATACCGACGTGAACGCGGCCTGCAAACCCTCGGGCTTACGTTGCGTCGCGGGCACATCGGCTTGCAGAAACGTGCTGAATGATTCAAGCTGAGTAGCCAGCAAGAACGGAACTTGGTGAACGATGGGGCGCTTCGCGAAACTCTTGCGAATGCGCTTCTTCTCGGTGAAGGAATATTGCATACGATCTCCGAATCACGGCGGGTGCTATCGAGGCGGAATACCTGGACGTTTCAAACCCGAGTGTTCACCGACTGAGACCCGATGGCCGTTCGACGGCTTGAACGAGCCGAGAAGCTTGGTGGTTGGCCGCTACCAACCGCTGGCTGACGGCAGCGGATGCCTGTGTTGCCCGCTACCCGACCAAACTTGCCTTCTGCAGTCGCTTCAGAAGACAAAGAGAACCGCCAATCGTGAGTGATGCATCACAACGATCAGGCGGTTTTCTTTGGCTTCTGGGGCCGATTATTCGGGCTCCCGAATGAGTGCCAGAATAACGTCCCCACAAAGCACAAAAAGGCCGGCGGTGAAAATACCGCCAGCCTTCGCACAGCGCGCCGAAACTTACTTGACTTCGACCTTCGCGCCAGCTTCTTCCAGCTTCTTCTTGGCTTCTTCAGCAGCAGCCTTGTCGACGCCTTCCTTGATCGGCTTCGGTGCACCGTCAACCAGGTCCTTCGCTTCCTTCAGGCCCAGGCCCGTCAGTTCGCGAACGGCCTTGATGACCGAAACCTTGTTGGCGCCGGCTTCAGCCAGGACGACCGTGAATTCGGTCTTCTCTTCTGCAGCAGCAGCAGCGCCGCCGCCTGCCGGGCCAGCGACTGCCACTGCAGCTGCCGACACGCCAAACTTCTCTTCGAATGCCTTGACCAGTTCGTTCAGTTCCAGAACGGTCATCCCTTCGACTGCTGCCAGGATGTCTTCTTTTGCGATTGCCATTTGAAATACTCCTAAATTGAATTCGGATACAGCCAGCGATCAATGACGCTGATGCACGTTCGCTTACGCAGCTTCCGCTTGCTTCTTCTCGGCCAGCGCGGCCAGAGCACGCGCGAAGCCCGAAACAGGCGCTTGCATAACGAACAGCAGCTTCGAGAGCAGTTCTTCGCGGCTCGGGATGCTTGCCAGCGCTTGCACGCCAGCCTTGTCCATCACCTTGCCATCGAACGAACCAGCCTTGATGACCAACTTGTCATTGCTCTTGCTGAAGTCGTTGACGACCTTAGCAGCGGCAATTGCATCTTCCGAGATGCCGTAGATCAGCGGACCAGTCATCTGCTCTGCCAGCGGAGCAAACGGCGTACCTTCGACAGCGCGACGCGCCAGCGTGTTCTTCAACACGCGCAGGTAAACCTTTTGCTCACGCGCTTGCGCGCGCAGCTTGGTCAGATCGCCAACCGCAATTCCACGATACTCAGCCAGCACAACGGTCTGGGCCTTCGCGACTTGCGCGGAAACCTCAGCGACGACGGCTTGCTTGTCTTCTCTATTAAGCGGCACGGTTAGCCTCCAGAAACGATACGTTCGGCCTTGCCGGTATGGCGAAACCTCACGTACCTCGTTCAACAACGGCGTCCGACCTCGTTAGGAGTATTTCCACCTCATGCCGCGAATCGCTTCGCGGCCTGCGGCTTCACCACTGCAAAACTTTTTCGGGTTCGCCATCTGCGTTGGCTTGAATTAAGGGGATCACCTGACTGCTGCGCCCCACCAACGGTCTTTGATAACCGGTTGCCCGCCCTGCTGCACGAACAACCGCCCAAAGCCCATGTGGACCGCTTCGCGAGCGAAGCGGCCCGAATACTTGCTTACTGTGCTGCCAGCGTAGCCTGGTCGACGCGCACGCCGACGCCCATCGTGCTCGACAGTGCGATCTTGCGCAGGTACACGCCCTTGCTCGTTGCCGGCTTTGCCTTCTGCAGCGCTTCGATCAGCGCCGACAGGTTCGAACGCAGCGCGGTCGGCTCGAACGATGCACGGCCGATGGTCGCATGGATGATACCGGCCTTGTCGACACGGAATTGCACCTGACCAGCCTTCGCGTTCTTGACGGCGGTTGCGACGTCCGGCGTGACCGTACCGACCTTCGGGTTCGGCATCAGGCCGCGCGGGCCGAGGATCTGGCCGAGCGTACCGACGATACGCATCGTGTCCGGCGAAGCGATCACGATGTCGAAGTCCATCTGGCCAGCCTTGATCTGCTCAGCCAGGTCTTCCATACCGACGATTTCCGCGCCAGCTGCACGAGCTTGCTCGGCCTTTTCGCCTTGCGCGAACACGGCAACGCGAACCGACTTGCCCGTACCTGCCGGGAGAACGACCGAACCACGAACGACCTGGTCCGACTTCTTCGCATCGATGCCGAGCTGGACTGCGACGTCGATCGACTCGTCGAACTTCGCGCTCGCGCATTCCTTCACGAGGCTCAGTGCGTCTTCGATCGCGTACAGCTTCTGACGGTCGACCTTGGCGGCAAATGCCTGACGGCGCTTGGAGATCTTAGCCATTTACACGCCCTCCACAGTGATACCCATCGAGCGTGCGCTACCAGCGATGGTGCGAACGGCTGCGTCCAGATCAGCTGCCGTAAGGTCCGGCATCTTGGTCTTCGCGATTTCTTCGGCTTGAGCGCGCGTGATCGAACCGACCTTGTCGGTGTGCGGCTTGCTCGAGCCCTTGTCCACCTTCGCCGCCTTCTTGATCAGGACGGTCGCCGGCGGCGTCTTCATCACGAACGTGAAGCTCTTGTCAGCGAATGCCGTGATGACCACCGGCACCGGCAGACCCGGCTCCATGCCTTGAGTCTGCGCGTTGAACGCCTTGCAGAACTCCATGATGTTCAGGCCGCGCTGGCCCAGTGCCGGACCAACCGGCGGCGACGGGTTGGCTTTACCTGCAGGGATCTGCAGCTTGATAAAGCCGATAATCTTCTTTGCCATTTGAAACCTCATTGGAACGCCGGAGAAGGCGTTCGGTGAGTGATAACGCGCTTTCGCCGCTGGCTACTGACGCTCCTCAACGGCCATGACGCGGGCCGTAAGCGCGAAGGTGGGCAGCCGAGGCTGCCCACCGAATCGGGATCAAACTTTTTCGACCTGACCGAACTCGAGTTCGACGGGGGTCGAGCGGCCAAAGATGGTGACCGACACACGCACGCGCGATTTCTCGTAGTTGACTTCTTCGACGGTGCCGTTGAAGTCCGTGAACGGGCCTTCCTTGACACGCACCATCTCGCCGACTTCGAACAGGGTCTTCGGGCGCGGCTTTTCGACGCCTTCCTGCATCTGCGACATGATCTTCTCGACTTCCTTCGGGGAAATCGGGGTCGGGCGGTTACGCGCACCGCCGACGAAACCCGTGACCTTCGCGGTGTTCTTCACGAGGTGCCACGTTTCGTCCGTCATTTCCATTTCCACCAGCACGTAGCCAGGGAAGAAACGACGTTCGGTCACAGCCTTGTGGCCGCCTTTGACTTCGACCACTTCTTCGGTCGGAACCAGGATCTGACCGAATTTGTCCTGCATGCCAGCACGTTCGATGCGCTCTTGAAGCGCGCGTTGCACGCTCTTCTCCATACCGGAGTAGGCGTGCACGACGTACCAACGCTTTCCGCTCGGGGATGCCGGAGTATCGCTCATATCATTTCCAACCCAGAATCGCCGAGAAAATCACCCATTCGATCGATTTGTCGCTCAACCAGAGGAAAATCGCCATCACGAGCACGAAACCGAACACGACGAGTGTGGTTTGCGTTGCTTCCTTGCGGGTGGGCCATACGACCTTCCGGACTTCCTTGTACGAATCCTTGGCAAACGCGATGAGGCTCTTGCCAGGGGCGGACATCAGCCCGACGGCCACGCCGGCGATGATACCTACCGCCAACGCGGCACCGCGGACATACCACTGCTGATTGGCCAGCCAGAAGAAGCCCACGAATCCGGCCAACACCAGCAATACGCCCAGGGCCAGCATCAGCTTATCGCCGGAGGTATTTACAGTTTCGACGGATGGATTCGCCATAACACCTTAAAACAAATGCCACGTGGGACACGTGGCGATTTTTGGCAGGGGCAGAGGGAATCGAACCCCCAACCTTCGGTTTTGGAGACCGACGCTCTGCCAGTTGAGCTATACCCCTAAACCATGTTGGGGCCGGCTGCTGCCAGCCCCAAAACTGTCGATCAACGAATAACTGGCTTACTCGATGATCTTGGCGACGACGCCGGCGCCGACGGTACGGCCGCCTTCGCGGATCGCGAAGCGCAGACCTTCTTCCATCGCGATCGGAGCGATCAGCTTCACCGTGATCGACACGTTGTCGCCCGGCATCACCATTTCCTTGTCCTTCGGCAGCTCGATCGAGCCCGTCACGTCCGTCGTACGGAAGTAGAACTGCGGACGGTAGTTGTTGAAGAACGGCGTGTGACGGCCGCCTTCGTCCTTGCTCAGCACGTACACTTCAGCCGTGAAGTGCGTGTGCGGCGTGATCGAACCCGGCTTCGCCAGAACCTGGCCACGCTCCACGTCTTCACGCTTCGTGCCGCGCAGCAGGATACCCACGTTGTCGCCTGCCTGACCTTGGTCCAGCAGCTTGCGGAACATTTCCACGCCCGTGCAGGTCGTCTTCACCGTCGGCTTGATACCGACGATTTCGATTTCCTCGCCGACCTTGATGATGCCGCGCTCGACACGACCCGTCACCACCGTACCGCGGCCCGAGATCGAGAACACGTCTTCCACCGGCATCAGGAACGCGCCGTCAACCGCACGCTCCGGCGTCGGGATGTACGTGTCCAGTGCGTCTGCCAGGTTCATGATCGCCACTTCGCCCAGCTCGCCCGTGTCGCCTTCCAGCGCCAGCTTCGCCGAACCCTTCACGATCGGCGTGTCGTCGCCCGGGAAGTCGTACTTCGACAGCAGTTCGCGAACTTCCATCTCGACCAGCTCGAGCAGTTCCGCGTCGTCCACCATGTCGCACTTGTTCAGGAACACGATGATGTACGGAACGCCAACCTGACGCGCCAGCAGGATGTGCTCACGCGTTTGCGGCATCGGGCCGTCTGCTGCCGAGCAAACCAGGATCGCGCCGTCCATCTGCGCCGCGCCCGTGATCATGTTCTTCACGTAGTCAGCGTGGCCCGGGCAGTCGACGTGTGCGTAGTGGCGGTTAGCCGTTTCGTACTCGACGTGTGCCGTGTTGATCGTGATGCCGCGCGCCTTTTCTTCCGGTGCCGCGTCGATCTGGTCGTACGCCTTCGCTTCGCCGCCGAACTTCTTCGTCAGAACCGTCGTGATCGCTGCCGTCAGCGTCGTCTTGCCGTGGTCAACGTGACCAATCGTACCAACGTTCACGTGCGGCTTGGTCCGCTCAAACTTTTCCTTGGCCATTTTCAACTCCCAAAAGGAATTTCACAGGTTGCGCCGCGCGCAAACAAGACACTGACTTTTTACTGCTGGTGCCCATGGGCAGGATCGAACTGCCGACCTCTCCCTTACCAAGGGAGTGCTCTACCACTGAGCCACATGGGCGCTACGCTTCAACTTAGCGGTCTGGAGCGGGTGAAGGGAATCGAACCCTCGTCGTAAGCTTGGAAGGCTTCTGCTCTACCATTGAGCTACACCCGCACGGGCCACTAACGATTCCTTGCCGCTCACTGCGCTGATATCTTGGTGGAGGAGGTTGGATTCGAACCAACGTAGGCGTAAGCCAACAGATTTACAGTCTGCCCCCTTTAGCCACTCGGGCACCCCTCCGTAGAGAACTGACGATTATGGGGGTGCATCGCACTCCTGTCAAGCATATCCGGAAGATTATTTTCACTTTCTTCCCGACCTCTGCTTCCCGCCGATCGCCGCCCTTGCCCGGCTAAGGCAAGCGCGAGATGTTGCCGACCGGCACCACATCTTCGTCAGACTCCGCCTTCAGCGCCGATCTGCATCTGCGCTAAAAACGAAAGACCGCCATCATACGGCCTCTTTCGCACAATGCCAAGCGGGTAGACGCAAATTTTCCGCAAATTTCGTGCCGGGCCGAGCACCCGGCGCGGTCGCCCGTTGTCCGCGGAGGCCCGGTGGGGCGTTCGGCAGGAATAGGGACCTACAGGCGACCTTGGGGCTTCCTGGCTTCTTCGTCAGGGGCGGCTGAGGGATACTCTAAGAGGCAGCAGGCCAACGTGAGCATCTGGTCGTGCTGACCGCTGCGAACCGTCGGTATTACGCGAAATCGCAACCGCTCGTGCGCGGCCATCCACCAGAACCAGATTGGGGCGCCGTCCTCGTTGTCGCAATTGCTCGAGCAGACGCGCCACGTGAACATCCACCAGCGAGAAGTCGACCTCGATGTGCGGAAACCGCCCGGTTCCACGTATCGATGATGGCCAACATTCGAATACGTCGACCACGCACCAGCGCGTCAGCAACGAAGTCCACCGCCCGGCTTTTGTCGATGCCATTGGGTGTCGACATGACCACGCGCCAATGACTCGGACGCTTCTTTCGCCGTTTCAGGCGAAGCGATAGACCCTCTCGGCGCAGCAAGACGTGCGGGCGAGGCGAGCCAAACCGTGGCCGCCGCCGCGCCAGTTCGCATTGTCGTTGCCGCACTTGCTGGTCGCTGTCTGGCGAGGCCGGCCGCCGCAACGTCCGGCGATTCAGACCAGTGAACGTGCACGCGTGCTTCGCCAGCCACAAGCCATCCGGCGCCTGTACAGCAAGGCGGGACTGGGTGCGCGCAAGCGGCGACGCAAGCGTATTGCGGCCGTCGAGCGCACACCTCTGCCGTTACCAATAGGCCCGGATCAGAGTTGGTCGATGGACTTCGTTTCTGGCAGGTTGTGACCTGCCCCCAGCAAACAGGGCCAGGCGGAACCTAGTAAAGTTCGTTTTCGGAGAAGACGAACATGAAGAAACGCTTTTCGGAAGAGCAAATCATCGGCTTTCTGAAGGAAGCCGAGGCCGGCATGCCGGTCAAGGAGCTGTGCAGGAAGCACGGGTTCAGTGACGCGTCGTTCTACACCTGGCGTGCGAAGTTCGGCGGCATGGAGGTATCGGAAGCCCGTCGACTCAAGGACCTGGAGAGCGAGAACGCGCGGCTCAAGAAACTGCTGGCTGAAGCGATGCTCGACATGGAAGCCCTCAAGGTGGTCGTGAAGGGAAAGCCCTGAGCCCACAAGCCAAACGCGAAGCAGTGGTGGCGATTCGGGAGAAGGTCAATATCTCCGAGCGCCGCGCCTGCCGGCTTGTCGGGCTTTCTCGCAGCGTGCTGCATTACGACGCGAAGCCAGATGCCGAGAATGAAGCGTTGATGGCGCGCTTGGTCGAACTGGCCCATGAACGCCGTCGGTTCGGCTACCGCCGACTGCATGCGCTGGTGGAGCGCGAAGGCATTCACGCGAACCATAAGCGGGTGCATCGCCTCTACCGTGAGGCGGGACTGGCGGTACGGCGCCGCCGTCGGCGCCACGGGGTGATGATTGAACGCGAGCAGCTGAGTTTGCCGAGCGCGCCGAACGAGGTCTGGTCAATCGATTTCGTCATGGATGCGCTCTCCAATGGCCGCCGCTTGAAGTGCTTGACCATCGTCGATGACTTCACGAAGGAGTCGATCGATATCGTCGTCGATCATGGCATTTCGGGCTTGTATGTGGCTCGGGCGTTGGACCGAGCAGCGCGTTTCCGGGGCTATCCCAAGGCCGTGCGAACGGACCAGGGACCGGAATTTACGAGCCGTGCGCTCGACCAATGGGCCTACGCCAATGGCGTGACGTTGAAATTGATTCAGCCGGGCAAACCGACGCAGAATGCGTATATCGAGTCGTTCAACGGCAAGTTCCGCGATGAATGCCTCAATGAGCACTGGTTCACAAGTCTCGGGCATGCTCGGGCGCTCATAGCGACGTGGCGCCAGGACTACAACGAGGAACGGCCGCATAGCGCGCTGAACTACCTGTCGCCAGCAGAGTTTGCTGCGAAACACCGGGCAGCAGTGGATGCTCCTGCCGCTTTCCAGGAGTTGGTTTAAAGGGACTTTGCTAGAAACCCATTGGCCCTATTGAAGGGGGCAGGTCAGTTCGCCCGAGCGCACGATGAAAAGCAGCAGTTTTTAACCTCGGACTTTAACTGCAGTCCGGACTGAAACCTGGCAGGTCCGCAGGAGCGCAGATGGAACGGGCGCGGCCCGACGCATGCCTTTTGGGAGACCGAAATGCAAAAACCCCCGCCTTTCGGGCGGGGGTTCTTGGCTTAGGGAGCCTGACGATTACCTACTTTCACACGGGAATCCGCACTATCATCGGCGTAGAGTCGTTTCACGGTCCTGTTCGGGATGGGAAGGGGTGGGACCGACTCGCT
>NZ_JAIZQG010000020.1:0-118240 GCF_020419965.1 Burkholderia sp. AU39826 | reverse complement strand
CGCCAGCTCGAGGCGCGGCGCACCGGCCGCCGCCGGCAGCGCGCCGGCTTCGACGAGCACCGGCTCGACCGCCGTCGCGAGCCCGAGCACCGCGGCGACCGTGGCCGGGCGGGCAGGCGGCTCGGCGGCGTCCGCGGCAAGCGCGGCGGCGTCGATACCCTCACCGTCGGCCAGCGCCGAGGCGGATGCCGCTTCGGCCGGCGCGCGCGGCGCCGGCAGGCAGCGGGTCGCGGGCACCGCGCTCAGGTGCCGGTGGCCGGCCGCGGTGAACGCGTCGCAGATCGTGCGGAACCACGCGCGATCGACGACGGCCAGCACGCGGCGCCCGTCGGGCAGGGCGGCCGGATCGAGCGCGATGTGGCAGCCGAGCGGATCCTGGATCAACTGATCCTCGACGATGTTGGGCAGCGCCTGACGCAGCTTCGGCCCCTTCAGCGGCGGCACGGTCGCGGCCAGCAGCAGCACGTCGCGCGCGGCGACGATCAGCACCGTTGCGTTCGCGCGCGGCAACAGCGCGAGCGCGGCGCGGCCCGCGCGCTGCACCTGGCCGGCCTTGTCGACGAGCATGAACGGCAGCTCGGGCCACTGCCATTCCTGCAGCGGCACGGCCGGCTCGCGCGGCGGCAAAGAAACAATCAACGTGCTCACAAGCGCTCCTCTCCCGATTGGCGTCGTTATAGCTGATCGCGGATGCGCACGATCCGCGTCGAGTGCGTGGTCGGATCACGATACACGAGCGAGGTACGGTCGACCTCCGCGCGTTCGTGCTGGATCCGGCCATGCACGATGAAATAGCTCGAATTGACGTCGACGAGGCTCGAGTCGATCGTCACGTTCGGCGGCGCGCCGGCGCCGCGCAGCGCGAGCTGCACGTCCCCGACGTTCCGGAAAAACACGGTCTCGCGGCGCGCGACGAGCGCCTGCGCGGACGACACGCTCATCCCCGGTATCAGCGCGGCGATCACTTCGGCCGGCGCGGTGTTCATGTTCACGGGCGTCGTGGTCGGCAGCACGGTGACGAACGGGCGCAGCCGCGCGACCATTTCGGGTGTCACGCCGTCGACGTCGAGCAGGCTGTCGACGCGCGTCATCATCAGCGGCGCGGGCCCGCGCTCGCCGCCGGCCATCCCGGGATCGTCGGTGAAGCCGCTGCCCTGCATGTCGCCGCTCGTCACCGGTGCGGTCGCGGCATTCGCCGCGGTGCCGCCGCCGCCGGGCAGGTTCGGCATCTGGAATCGCGTGGCCGAATGCAGCAGCCCCGCGCGCACCTGCAGCGCGATGCGCTTCGCGAAGGCACTGTCGTAGCCGAGCGTCGTCAGCAGGCGCTGGAACGCCTGCATCTGCGTGACGTTCAACTGCAGCACGCCGGGCGCCGGCGACGACACGAGGTTGCGCAGGTTGAACTTCGCCTGCGCGTCCTCGATCGAGCCGGACAGGTAGGTGTCGTCGCCGCCCGTCTCGTTGGGCGCGCCGATCCGGCCGAGGAAATCCGACAGCTTCGTCTTCGCGATCGGCACGCCCCAGATCCCGCCGAGATACGTGATGCCGGGCGCCGTGTCGCCTTCGGAGCGCAGGATCATTCGCGTCCAGTCGAGCGCGCCGCGCGCGACCCACTGTGCCTGCGCGATCACGCGCTGGTTCTCGATGCGGCGGATCTGCACCTGCTGGCGCCACAGCATCCCCGACACGAGGATCGCCGACAGCGCGACCACGAGCAGCGCGGTGATGATCGCCGCGCCGCGCTGGCGGCGGGCAGGCATTCGACGGAAAGGGCGCGCACGCATCGTCATTCCCCGACGAGGAAGATGCGCGTGACCGGCACGCGCAGCGACGTCGCGCCGATGCTGACCTGCAGCCCGGTCACCGCGCGCGCGGGCGGCGCGTTGCCGAGCTGCGGCACCTTCAGCGCGTCGTTGTTCTGCGCGAGCGCTTCGTCGGCCGTCTGCAGGTTGGTGGTCCAGCCCACGCGCGGCACGTACAGCTTCGCGTCGATCGCGCCGACGCCGCCCATCAGCGCGACCCAGCTCCAGCCTTCGACGCTGCTGTCCTTCAGCATCGTGCGCAGCCGGTTCGTGTCGTCGACCGGCGGCGACGCATAGCGCACGACGCGCCCGCCGGCGATCCGGTAGCGGACCACCTGCAGCCGCGGCGCGACGCCCGGCACGTCGAGCTCGCGCACGATCTGCAGCGTATTGCCGGCGACGCCGATCGCCGGCTGGCCGGCCTCGTCGTCGGTCGCGGCGAGCCGCGCGTCGATGCGCATCTGGTCGAACATCTGCGCGAACACGCGCTCGTCCTCCATCGCGGCGGCCACCTTGTCGCGGCCGCGCATGATCTGGTCGAGCCCGCGCCAGGCGAGGATCGCCACCACCGCGAGGATCGCGATCGCGATCATCAGCTCGATCAGCGTGAAACCGCGGCCGGCACAGGCGGACGGGCGTCGCATCGGCGCGTCAGAGCGGACGGCTGGTTTCATTCGCGACCACCGTCACCATCTGCGCGAGCACGCCGGAACGGCCGGGC
The DNA here is from genome assembly GCF_020419965.1 of Burkholderia sp. AU39826. Classification (NCBI taxonomy): domain Bacteria; kingdom Pseudomonadati; phylum Pseudomonadota; class Betaproteobacteria; order Burkholderiales; family Burkholderiaceae; genus Burkholderia; species Burkholderia sp. AU39826. The sequence continues at coordinate 115,717 of NZ_JAIZQG010000020.1, read as the reverse complement.
ATGCTCACCGAAATCCGCACGCGCCGGAACACCGGGTTCGGCGTCGTGCTCACGCGCTGCGTGCAGACGAGCTGCACGTTGCCTTGCGAGCAGTCGAAACTCTGCTCGCCGACCTCCGGCCACGCATGCGTGAGCCGCAGTTGCGCGAGCGCGTTGTCGGCGCTCCAGCCGGCGAGCAGGCGGCGATGCAGGTCGGACGCATTGGTCGCCATCGTGCCGACCGCGCGGATCGACGCGGCGAGCGCGACCGCGATGATCGCGAGCGCGACCAGCACCTCGATCATCGTGAAGCCGCGGGCGGAAGAAGCGGGGAAGGGCAGGCGACGACGCATCGTCATTGCACCTCGTAGCGACCGTTGCCGGTGCCGACGATCGTCGCGCTGCCGGCGGCCGAATGCAGCGTCACGCGCACCGGCGTGTCGATGCTCTCGGTGCCGAACACGACGCGGTTCGCGCGTGTGTCCGATCCCGGGTAATCGATGTCCGCGCCCGTGACGCCGCCGTCCCAGTCACGCGGGCGCAGCAAGTCGTCGCGCAGCGTGCGCCAGCCGTCGGGCGAGCTCACGTCGAACTGGAAACCGTGCGCGGTCGGCTGCCACGCGATCGGCCGCGCGCGCACCTGCGCTTCGTCGCCGGCCGTCTCGAACAGCAGCGCGATGCGCTGCGCTTCCTCGCGCAGGTCGGTGCGCGGATTGCGCGTCAGCGACAGCGACGCGAGCGACACGAGCAGCCCCGCGATCACGAGCACGACCAGCATTTCGAGCAGCGTGAAACCGCGCGCGCGACGCCGCGCCGCGCGGGGCGTCGTCAAGCCGCCATCGGCGCCCGCCGGGACGGACGGCACCGCACCGCGACGCGCACGGCAATCGCGGCCGCAGCGGGAGGTCGTGCGAATGGCGAGCATGAAGAACGGGAATGAAACGTCGGGGCGATCAGCGCCGGCTCATTGCCACGAGCCGATGTCGGAGTCGTTGCTTTCGCCGCCTTCCTTGCCGTCGGCGCCGTAGCTGAACACGTCGATCTCGCCGTGCACGCCCGGGTTCAGGTACTTGTACCCGTTGCCCCACGGATCGTTCGGCAGGCGCTCGAGATAGCCGCCGTCCTTCCAGTTGTTGGGGATCGGATCGGTGGTCGGCTTCTGGATCAGCGCGTTCAGGCCCTGTTCCTGCGTCGGATAGCGGCCGTTGTCCAGACGGTACAGCTTGAGCGCCTGCATGATCGTGCCGATGTCCTGCTTCGCGGCGATGCGGCGCGCCTCGTCCGGGCGGCTCATGATCTTCGGCACGATCAGCGCCGCCAGGATCCCGAGGATCGCGACCACCACCATGATCTCGATCAGCGTGAAACCGCGCTGACGACGCACGGCCGCGTTGCGGCGAGTGATCCACGTTTGCATGACTGACTACCTCTTTCCAAAAAATGTCGTCGATTGAGTGACGCACCCGACGGGCATTCCGGAATGCCGGCCTGACGACAGGCTTCCGATACCCCGGGCGCGGAGCCCGCATTGTAAGGCGCGCATCGCCGAGGGCTTTCACCCAACGCAAATTTCACATACATCCGTACAATAGCGCGCATGAACGCGCTCTCGATCCGGATCCTTTCCCTCGCCCTCTTCGCGGGTTTGTGCGCGACGGCCACCTACTGGGTCGTCACGCTGTCGGCCCGCGAAGCGCCGCTGCCCGCCGCCGCCGCGCGGCTGCCGATCCGCACCGAGGACGCCGCCGCGCTCTTCGGCGGCCAGCTCGACAAGAATCCCGTCCAGGACATCCACCTGTTCGGCATTCTCGCGCTCGATCATGGCGGCGCCGCGATCGTCGGCATCGGCGGCGAACCGCCGCGCGCCGTGTCGCTCGGCGCGGAGCTCACGCCCGGCGCGAAGCTCGCCGAAGTGCGCAGCCGCTCGATCATCGTCGACCGCAACGGCGCGCGCGCCGAAGTCCAGCTCCCGGCGAACACGCCGTCCCCCGCGATCTACATGCGCTGACGGCCGCGGCCCGGCACGCGGAATCGGGCCGCCACGTCACTGCACCATGTTGTTCAGCTCGATGATCGGCAGCATCACGGCCAGCACGATCACGAGCACGATGCCGCCCATCGCGAGGATCAGCAGCGGCTCCAGCAGGCTCGTCAGGAACATCGTGCGGCGCTCCAGCTCGCGCGCCTCGCCTTCGGCCGCGCGATCCAGCATCGTCGTCACGTCGCCCGTCGCTTCACCCGAACGAATCAGGTGCACGAGCACCGGCGGAAACGTCTTCACGTTGTTCAGCGCGCGCGACAGCGCGGAGCCTTCGCGCACGCGCACGATCGCGTCGTCGATGTTCGCGCGCATCGCACGGTTCGACAGCGTCTCGCCGGCCGCCTGCAACGCACGCAGGATCGGCACGCCGGCCGCGGTCAGAATGCCGAGCGTGCTCGCGAAGCGCACCGTGTTGTAGCCGCGCACGAGCTTGCCCGCGAGCGGCGCGGTCAGCACCCAGCGATCGAACGCGAGCCTGGGCCCGGCGCGCGACAGCGTCGCCTTCACGAACCACACGACGAGCGCGACCGCGATCAGGATCGCCCACCACCAGTGCCGCACGAATTCCGACAGCGCCATCATCACGACCGTGAGGATCGGCAACTGCTGCTTCGTGCTCGCGAACACGTTGACGACCTGCGGCACGACGTAGCTCAGCAGGAACGTGACGATGCCGAACGCGATCAGCGTGACGATGCCCGGATACGTGAACGCCAGCAGGATCTTCTGCTTGAGCGCATTGCTCTGCTCGATGTAATCGGCGAGGCGCGACAGCACGATGCCGAGCTTGCCGGTATGCTCGCCGGCCGCGACCAGCGCGCGGTAGATCTCCGGAAAATCGCGCGGGTGCTGGCCCAGCGCATTCGCGAGCGAATGGCCGCCGAGCACTTCGGCGCGGATCGCAGCCATCAGTTCGCGGATGTAGTCGCGTTCGGCCTGCTCGGTCAGCACGCCGAGCGCCTCGTCGAGCGGCAGCCCTGCGATCAGCAGGCTCGCGAGCTGGCGCGTAAGGATCGCCTGTTCGCGCTGCGACAGCTTGCGGCCGAACGCGAGCCGCTGCGAACGCGCGCCGCGCGTGGCGCTCGCGGCCGGCTCGACGACGAGCGGCGTGAGCCCCTGCGTGCGCAACTGGCCGCGCGCGGCGCGCGCGCTGTCGGCATCGATCACGCCTTTCTGCGCGCGTCCCGCCGCATCGATTGCTTCGAAACGGAATGCCGGCATCGCGCTATGCGCCTCCCGTCACGCGCAGCACTTCCTCGAGCGACGTCGCGCCGGCCGCGAGCCACCGCTCCGCGTCGTCGCGCAGCGTGCGCATGCCTTCCGCGCGGCCGGCGGCCAGGATCTCGGCATCGGCCGCGTTGCGGTGGATCAGCGCGCGGATCGACTCGTCGACCAGCAGCAGTTCGTAGACGCCGCGCCGGCCCGAATACCCCGAATGCCCACACTTGTCGCAGCCGACCGGATGCCACACGGTGCGGCCTTCCTCGTGCCGTTCTTCCTTGCAGACCGGGCAGAGCTGGCGCACGAGGCGCTGCGCGAGCACGCCGAGCAGCGACGACGCGAGCAGGTACGGCTCGACACCCATGTCGGTCAGACGCGTGACGGCGGACGCCGCGTCGTTCGTGTGCAGCGTCGCGAGCACGAGGTGGCCCGTCAGCGACGCCTGCACCGCGATCTGCGCGGTTTCGAGGTCGCGGATTTCGCCGATCATGATCACGTCCGGGTCCTGTCGCAGGATCGAGCGCAGCGCACGGGCAAAAGTCATCCCGATCCGCTCGTTCACCTGCGTCTGGCCGATGCCGGCGAGATCGTATTCGATCGGGTCCTCGACGGTCATGATGTTGGTCGTCGCGGTTTCGAGCCGCGACATCGACGCGTACAGCGTGGTCGTCTTGCCCGACCCGGTCGGGCCGGTGACGAGCACGATGCCGTGCGGGCGGCCGATCAGCTTGTCGAACTGCACGAGCGTGTCGCGGCCCATCCCGAGCGCTTCGAGGTTCAGGCGCTGCGCGTCCTTTTCCAGCAGACGCAGCACCGCGCGCTCGCCGTGCCCGGTCGGTAGCGTCGACACCCGCACGTCGACCGGCCGGCCGCCGACGCGCAGCGTGATGCGGCCGTCCTGCGGCAGGCGCTTCTCCGCGATGTCGAGCTGCGCCATGATCTTGATCCGCGAGATCAGCGCGCCGTGCAGCGCCTTCTTCGGGCGCACGACGTCGCGCAGCGTGCCGTCGACGCGAAAGCGCACGACCGACGCATTCTCGAACGGCTCGATGTGAATGTCGGATGCCTGTTCGCGCGCCGCTTGCGTGAGCAGCGCGTTGATCATCCGGATGATCGGCGCGTCGTCTTCCGATTCGAGCAGATCCTCGACTTCGGGGATGTCCTGCATCAGCCGCGACAGGTCGACTTCGCCTTCGACCTCGCCGACCACCTGCGCGGCGCTGCCGTCCTGGCGCGCGTACGCCTGGTTGATCGCCTGCGCGAGCTCGTCGGCCGGCACGCGGTGCACGGCGATCGAGCCGAAGTTGCGCGCGATCTCCGCGAGCGCGGCGTCGCTCGTGCGTTCGCTGATCCACACCTCGAGCGTGTCGTCGAGCTGATGCGCGATCAGCACCTGGCCGCTCTTCGCGAAGCCGTACGGCAGCAGGCGCGCGGCCAGCGGCGACGGCGGCTGGCGCTCGCCCGGCGCGCCGTCGTGGGCGGAGGACGCGAGCACGTCGCTCACTGCGAGGCTCCCGGCGCGGTGGTCAGCGGCTGTTGCGGCACCGCCTGCTGCGGCACGCCCTGCGGCTGCGCGGGCGTCGCTTCGGGCAACGGCTGCGCCGGCACGGGCGCGACCTGGCGCTGCAACTGCTGGCGGCGCATCTTGTCGAGATCGAACAGATTGCCGGCCGGCGTGCCGCCCTGGCTCGGGCCCAGCGGCATTGGCGGGACGACCGGGTCGTCCTTGTCGCGGATCACGTTGTTGTCCGACTTGTACGCGCCCGTCACGCCCTGGATGTAGTCATAGCGGTTCGCGGTGACTTCCTGCGCGGTGCTGCGATCGGAAATGATCACCGGGCGCAGGAACACCATCAGGTTGGTTTTCGCGCGCTGCTTCGATTCCGAGCGGAACAACTGGCCGATCCACGGGATGTCGCCGAGCAGCGGCACCTTGCTGTTCGACACCTGGTAGTTGTCCTGCATCAGGCCGCCGAGCACGATGATCTCGCCGTTGTCGGCCAGGATCGTCGACTGGATCGAGCGTTTCGTGAAGGTCGGGCCGGTCTGTGCGTTGGTGGTGCCGCTGACGACCGCCGAATCCTCCGTGTAGAGCTGCAGCTTGAGAATCCCGCCGTCGGTGATCTGCGGCTTCACGTGCAGCGTCAGGCCGACGTCGCGACGGTCGTAGGTATTGAATGCGTTGCTCGTCGTGCCGCTCGTCAGGTTCGAATACGAGCCGGTCGCGATCGGCACGTTCTGGCCGACGACGATCTTCGCTTCCTCGTTGTCGAGCGTGATCAGGTTAGGCGTCGACAGCACGTTCGCGTCGCTGACGCCCGCGAAATACTGCAGCAGCGCGCCGAGCCCCTGCACGCCGAACATGTTGTGCAGCCAGCCGATGTTGAGGCCCTGGTTCAGCGAGCCGAGGTTGGAGGCCAGCCCGCCGCCGGTGATCCCGCCGGCGGCGTTGGTCACGCCGCCCGCCGTCAGGTTGATGATGCTGTTGCCCAGCCCCAGCCCGGGGTTCAGGTTCGTGCCGCCGAGAAACTGGCCGCTCGCGACCTGCCACTGGATGCCGAGGTTGCCCTGCGTCGTCGAGTTCAGCTCGACGATCAGCGCTTCGATATAGACCTGCGCGCGCCGCGCGTCGAGCTGGTCGATCACCGAGCGCAGGTTCCGGTAAACCGGATCGGACGCGGTGATGATCAGCGAATTGGTGGCCGAGTCGGCCTGGATCATCCCGCCCGGCTGGTTGTCGTCGCCGCTCTTGTCCTTGTCGCCGCCGAGCAGGCCTCCGGTGCCAAGGCCGCCGCCGGACGAGCCGCCGCCATACGCGGACGAGGACGACGAACCGCCGAGGCCGCCGGACGGCAGCGGCGGCGTGCCCGACGTGCCGGTCGAGAAGTTGCCGCTCGACGACGAGCCGCCGTTCTGGTTGAAGCTGTTCGCATCGTTGGACGACGCCGACGAGCCGCTGTCGTTGCCGCCCTTGCCGAGCATCCCGCGCAGCGTCTTCGCGAGCTTCACCGCATCGGCGTTGCGCAGCGGCACGACGTGCATGTTGCCGGGCACCGCGCTCGGTGCGTCGAGCTGCTGCACGAGGCGCTTCGCGGCCGCGAGGCGCGACGCGCTCGACGCGCGCAGCAGCAGCGCGTTGGTGCGCGGGTCGGCCGTGACCGACACCTTCAGCGTCGCGTCGCTGTTGCCGATCGCGCCCGGGTCGAGCATTTTCTGCAGCTGCGCGGCGAGGTCGATCGCGTTTGCATTGCGCAGCGGCACGACCTGCACCTGCGCGCCCGCGGCGCTGTCGACGCCCGCAATGATCTGCGCGATGCGGCGCACGTTGTCCGCATAGTCGGTCACGACGATCGTGTTGTTGGCCGGGTAGGCCGTCACCGTGTTGTTCGGCGAGATCAGCGGCCGCAGCACGGGCAGCAGGTTGTTCGCCGATTCGTTGCGAAGCTCGAACACCTGCGTGATCACCTGGTCGCCGCGCGCCTGCGGCGCGTTGCCGATGTAGGTCGGCACGCCTTGCAGCTTCGCGTCGGCTTCCGGCACGACCTTCAGCACGCCGTGATCCTGCACGAGCGCGAAGCCCTGCATGCGCAGCGCGGACTGCAGCGTCTTCAGCGCCTGGTCTTCCGGCACCGGCCGTTCGGCCACGAGGTTGAGCTGACCCTTCACACGCGGGTCGACGATGATGGTCTTGCCGGTCGCGGCGCCGATCGCTTTCGCGACCTGGTCGATATCCGCATTCACGAAGTTGAGCGTGACCTGAGCGTAGGCGGCCTGCGAGACGATGATGCCGGCCACGAGCAGGGTCGTGGCAACACGCCGCATAACGAAGCGATTTCTTGTCATGGATGAATGGGTCGATGCCGGCTCAGGCCACTTCCGGCGGTAGTGCTGAGATCCAAGTCCGAAAAGGGCGACATTAGCAGTTTTTCATGTCCGAAATATCACATTGATCCGAAGACTGTCTCACATACGACATGCGTGCGGTAAATCGTATGCAATATGTAAGGATCGGCGCAACCCTTCGCGCGGCGGCCCTCACGCTTTTTTGCGATGAGCCGACACGAAAATGCGGTATAACCGGGCTGCCGTATTCCTGCCTGTCGCAATTCGACGGTCTGCCGGTATGATACGGGCGGCACGTTTCTCGTCGCACTAATAACACGCACGGGTTTTCCCGAGCTTCGCGCCATTCCTTTTCGTTTTTCGCACGATGAACAGACGGTTCGCTTCGATCGCGTTGATCGCCGCTGGCACATGGTTCGCCAGCGGCAACGCGCGCGCGGATTGTTTCGACGAAGCGGCCAGGTATCAGCAGGTCAATCCGCTGATCCTGCGCGCGATCGCCTGGCAGGAGTCGCGCAACCGGCCCGATGCGCTGAACAAGAACACGAACGGCTCGGTCGACTATGGCCTGATGCAGATCAATTCGATCCACCTGCCGACGCTGTCGCGCTACGGGATCGGCCGCGACACGCTGATGGAGCCGTGCAAGAACGTGTACATCGCCGCGTGGCATCTCAAACAGAAGATGAACCGCTACGGCAACACGTGGCAGGCGGTCGGCGCCTATCATTCGGAAACGCCGTCGCTGCGTGACAAGTACGCGCGGCAGATCGCCGGCATCCTGGCGCAATGGAAGCTGCTGCCGCCCGTGCAGACGACTCAGACCACTCAGGCCGCGCAGACCACTCAGTCCGCTCAGTGATTCCGCGCCGCGTCGCCGGCTGATGCCGGCCGGCCGGCCGGCGCCGGGCCGGCCGCGCGCGTTTGATGCACAATGCGGGCTGACGCCGCCGTTTCGCCCGTGCGCGGGCCGATCGCGCCCCGCCGGGGCGCCGCGGCCGCTTTTTCATCTTTTCCGTTGGTGCAAATCATCATGAATCCGGCAATGAAACAGCCGTTGCCCGTCACCGTGCTGTCCGGCTTCCTCGGCGCCGGCAAGACCACGCTGCTCAACCACGTGCTCGCGAACCGCGCGGGCCTGAAAGTCGCGGTGATCGTCAACGATCTCGCGGCGGTCAACATCGACGCGTCGCTCGTACGCGATGCGCAGGCGCTGTCGCACGTCGAGGAGCGCCTCGTCGAAATGTCGAACGGCTGCATCTGCTGCACGCTGCGCGACGATCTGCTCGTCGAGATCCGCAACCTCGCATCCGAAGGCCGCTTCGACGCGATCATGATCGAATCGACCGGCATCGCGGAGCCGATGCCGATCGCCGAAACGTTCACGTTCGTCGACGACGACGGCGCGTCGCTATCGGCCATCGCGCGGCTCGACACGCTCGTCACCGTGGTCGACGCGTACAACTTCCTGCGCGACTACGGCTCCGACGACGCGCTCGCGACGCGCGGCATCGCCGCGTCGGAAGACGACGACCGCACGCTCGTCGAACTGCTGATCGAGCAGATCGAATTCTGCGACGTGCTGGTGATCAACAAGGCCGACCTCGTCGGCGCGGAAGATCTCGCGCGCCTGCAGCACATCCTCGCGCGCCTGAATCCGCGCGCGCATCAGGTCGTATCGACGTTCGGCAACGTGCCGCTCGACGAAGTGCTGAACACCGGCCGCTTCGATTTCGACGAAGCCGCGAATGCGCCGGGCTGGCTCGCGTCGCTCGATCACGACCACACGCATTGCGACGATCCCGACTGCCATGACGACCATCATGCGCACGTGCACGGCGAAGCCGACGAATTCGGGATCGGCAATTTTGTTTACCGCGCGCGCCGTCCGTTTCACCCGGCACGGCTGTGGGCGCTGCTGCACCAGGAGTGGCCGGGCGTGCTGCGCAGCAAGGGTTTCTTCTGGCTCGCGACGCGCAACGACATCGCCGGTTCGCTGTCGCAGGCGGGCGGCGTATGCCGGCATGGCCCGGCGGGTTTGTGGTGGGCGGCGCAGGAGCGCGCGGAATGGCCGGACGACGACGAGCTACTCGCCGAAATCCGCACCGAATGGCTCGGCGATCTCGACGATCGCACGGTCGGCGATCGCCGGCAGGAACTCGTGCTGATCGGCATCGCGCTCGACGCCGATGCATGGCGTGCGAAACTCGATGCGTGCCTGCTCACCGATGCGGAGTTCGCGCTCGGCGCGGCGGGATGGGCCGCGTTCGACGATCCGTTCCCGGCGTGGGACGTCGATTCGCACGACGACGATCACGGCGACACGCAGATCGTCCACGCATGATCGCGTTGGTAACGGCTTGTAAAAGTAACCGTTAACTTTTGCAAGAGCGGCGCGAACTGTGGCGAAAATGCCGCGCGCGCCCAACAAAAAACCCGCCGAGAGGCGGGTTTTTCTGGAACAGGCGCGGGTTTAACGCTTGTTGACGGCGTCCTTGAACGCCTTGCCGGCCGTGAACTTGACCGTCTTGGCTGCCGGGATCTTGATGGTTTCGCCCGTCTTCGGGTTGCGGCCCGTACGTGCTGCGCGCTTGCCCGAACCGAAGCTGCCGAAGCCGATCAGCTGAACCGCATCACCCTTCGACACGGCCTTCTTGATGACTTCGAGCAGCGTGTCCAGCGTTTCGCCGGTTTGAGCCTTGCTGGCGCCCGTTTGGGCGGCGACGGCGTCGATCAGTTCCTGTTTGTTCATTAAGGTTCCTTTATCAGGTTAGGTTGACACGAACAGCGCGAACGCGCCGATTATACGTGCGCGAACCGTGCCGTCGAGAGTCAGACTCCGACGACACAGCGCCGAATCCTGGCCCGCGCGACGCGCCCTCCGGCTAGCCGGCGGCCACCCCGCGGTACGGCGTTGCTATGATAGCGCAGCGCAAACCCAATAACGACAAGGGTTTCAAAGATTTTCATCGGTATTTCGCCGAATGAATCGTCGATTGACCGTTTTTTGACCTGCGCCAACCGGACGGGATGCGCAGCGCGGTCCGCCCGAGCGTCGCGCCGTTGCCCCTTTCCAACGGCCGCTCGGACGGCCGCCCGCAATCCCTTGCCAGGCTTGGCTGCCACGTTTTTTGTTTCGCATGCCCGACCGACTTGTTCCCGCCACGTTCGCCGTTCGCGACGACGGCACGCTCGTCTCGCCCGAGTTCGGCGACATCTATCACAACGTCGCGGGCGCGCTCGCGCAGGCGCGCTACGTGTTCATCGCCGGCAACGGGCTGCCGGCGCGCTGGCAAGGCCGCCGCACCTTCACGATCGTCGAGACAGGGTTCGGCGCGGGCGCCAACTTCCTCGCGACCTGGGCCGCGTGGCGCGACGATCCCGCGCGCTGCGAGCGGCTGCACTTCGTCTCGTTCGAGAAGCACCCGTTTTCGCGCGACGACCTGCGCCGCGCGCTTTCCCATATCGTTGCGAACACAACCATCTCGGCGGAAGCCGCGCTGCTGGCCGACGCGTGGCCGATGCTCGTGCCGGGTCTGCACCGGCTCGAGTTCGACGCGGGACGGGTCGTATTGACGCTCGGTTTCGGCGACGCGTGCGCGTTGCTGCCAAAACTCGTCGCGCGCGCCGATGCGTTCTATCTGGACGGCTTCGCGCCGGCGAAAAATGCGGATCTCTGGTCGGTCGACGTGTTCCGCGCACTCGCGCGCGTCGCCGCGGAAGAGGCCACCTTCGCGACCTACTCGAGCGCGGGCATGGTGAAAAAAGCGCTCGTCGAAACGGGATTCACGTATCGCAAGATGCCCGGGCTCGCCGGCAAGTACGCGATGCTCGTCGGCGACTATGCGCCGCGCTGGCGCTCGCGCCGGCACGAGCCGCCACGCGCGCTGCCCGTCGCGACGCGCCGCGCGATCGTGATCGGCGCGGGCCTCGCCGGCTGCGCGGTGGTCGAACGCCTGGCCGCGCGCGGCTGGGACGTGACGCTGATCGAACGGCACGAACGAATCGCCAGCGAAGCATCGGGTAATCCGGCCGGCGTATTCCATCCGCTGATGACGCGCGACGACAACGTCGCGAGCCGGCTCACGCGCAGCGGCTTCCTGCACGCGATCGCACGCTGGCGCGCGCTCGAACACGCGGGCCATGCGTTCGCACGCAGCACGCACGGGATGATCCATCTCGCCGAATCGGCCGACGACTTCGCGCGGATGCGCGACGCGTTCGAGGCGTTCGGCGCGCCGTCCGACTACGTGACGCTGCTCGACGCCGACGCCGCGCGCGCACACCTGAACCTGCCGGTCGCGCACGGCGGCCTGCTGTTTCCACACGGCGGCGCCGTCTGGCCGGCTGGGCTGTGCGCCGCGCAATATGCGGCGGCCGGCGAGCGCGTGCGCCTGCTCGCGTCCACCCGCGTCGCGCGGCTCGAACGGCGGGGCGACACCTGGCATGCGCTCGACGAGACGGGCGCCACGCTGGCCGACGCGCCCGTCGTCGTGCTCGCGAACGCGGGCGACGCCGCACGCCTTGCCGGGCTCCAGCATGTCGCGCTGCAACCGGTGCGCGGCCAGCTCACGCTGCTGCCGCCGGGCACGACGGCGCCGCTGCCGTGCCCGGCGATCGGCGACGGCTACGCGGTCCCGCTCGACGACGGCGCGCTGCTGATCGGCGCGACGTTCGAACCCGACGATACCGATCCCGCGATGCGCGCGGCCGGCCATGCCGAAAACCTCGAGCGCGTGCGGCGCCTGCTGCCGGGCCTGATCGGCGAGGTGCCGGATCCCGCCACGCTGCGCGGCCGCGTGGCGTTCCGCTGGGTCGTCGGCGACCGCCTGCCGCTCGTCGGCCCGCTCGCCGACGAAGCGCAGGCCACCGCCAACGCACGCGCGCTGGCCGGTGCGCAGGCGCGCGACCTGCCGCGCCTGCCCGGGCTCTACGGCGCATTCGGCTTCGGCTCGCGCGGCCTCGTGTGGGCGGCGCTCGGCGCCGAGCTGATCGCCTCGCAACTCGAGGGCGAGCCCTGGCCGCTCGAGCGCGAACTCGCCGACGCGGTCGATCCCGCCCGCTTCCTGATCCGCGCACTGCGCGCCCGCCGCGTGGGCTCGGCCGGCTGACCGATCGCGCACCTTCTTCACAGTTTCCCGATTTTTCCGCGCAAGGTTATCCACGCGACGCTGTGGATAACCGCGCGAAATCCGTACGCACTTCGTGTGCAATCACAGTGGACGTAAACTGGGAAACTCGGCACAGCTGTGCGGCGGCCCGAAAGTTGCTCAACTCAAATGCCTGTGCGCGAACAGCCTGTGCAACCGGTTATGGTTTCGCCAACCCATTGATCCGCCGATGTAAATCGGAGTTATCCACAGAACTGTGCGTCCTTTGTTAACTTCTACTACGTATATATACAGGTAAACCTTTGAAACCAAAGACCTGCGGTGCCGCACAGCGCCGCGAGTCGATTCAATCGGTTCCGGAGCGAAAAAGCTGTGGCACAATCGGTTTCCTTCGCGTTCGTTCGGCCAGGCGCCGGACATGCTTCAATGGAACGGTCAGCACGGTTTCGAATCTGAATCTTCGGGACTGCGCGGTCCGTTCACACACCAGGCCGACAATCCAGATCGGCAACCTGAACGACGTTCCGCCCTGTGGTGGAACAGGCGGATCCCATGTACCGCCGTCGTCGAGCACAACAATCACATTCGGGGCGATACCCAGCCGGCGCGCATCCATTCCTGTCGCTTGACCCGCGTCGCTGGCGGTTGCTTCCAAAGGAGAAGTCACCACGATGAAGTCGGCGTTCTCATTCCTGCCCAACTGGCCGCTCGCGCCGGATGCCGTGTTCTGGGCCGGGCTCGCGCTGTTCGCAGCCGGCCTGTGCGGCGAGCTGTGCTATCGCGCGTGGCGCCTGCCGCGCATCACCGGCTATGCCGTGATCGGCCTGATCGCCGGTTCGTTCGGATTCGGCGTGATCGACACCAGCACCGACGAAACGTCGCGGCTGCTGATGGACGTCGCGCTCGGCCTGCTGCTGTTCGAGCTCGGCAGCCGCCTCGACCTGCGCTGGATCCGGCGCAATCCGTGGCTCGTCGCGTCGAGCCTCGCGGAAGCCACGCTCACGTTCGTGCTCGTGCTGTTCGTGATGCTCGCGCTCGGCGTATCGGGGATGGTCGCGCTCGTGCTGTCGGCGATCGCGATTGCCACATCGCCGTCGATGGTGATCCAGCTCAAGACGGAACTGCGCGCGGAAGGGCAGGTGTCGCAACGCCTGATCACGCTCACCGCGCTCAACAGCGTGTACGCGATCGTGCTGACCAAGCTCGTGACGAGCTGGCTGCACCAGGAAGCGTACGGCAACGTTTTCGCGACGATCCTGCAGCCCGTCTACCTGATCGCCGGTTCGTTCATCGTCGCGTATCTGGTCGCGCGTTCGTGCAATTACCTGTTCCGCCACATGACCGCGACGATGCGCGACGAGCATTCGTTCGTCGCGCTGTTCGGGCTCGTGATGCTCGCGATCGCCGTCGCGCAGGCGCTGAAGCTGTCGACGCTGCTCACGCTGCTGCTCGCCGGCATCATCGTGAAGAACCTCGAGGCGCGCCCGCAGCTGTGGCCCGAGCACTTCGGCACGGCCGGCTGGCTGCTGACGGTGGTGCTGTTCGTGCTGACGCTCACGTCGTTTACGTGGGGCGACATCGCGCTCGGCGGGCTGCTCGCGATCGTGCTGATCGTCACGCGGCTCGCCGCGAAGCTGGCCGGCGTCGTCGCGTTCGCGAAGCCGAGCGGCCTCGGGATGAAGCAGGGCGTCGCGCTCGGCATCGCGCTCACGCCGATGTCCGCGCTGTCGTACCTGCTCGTCGACGATACCTACCAGCTCTATCCGAATTTCGACCCGCACCTACGCGCGATCGTGATGTGTTCGATCGTGATCCTGCAGCTCGTCAGCCCGTTCGTCGTCTACCGCTGCCTGTCGGCCGTCGGCGAACGCAGCGACAGCAACTGATTCCGGAACCTGCCATGGCACTCGAAACCTTCGTCAATTCCGAGCCGTTCACGTTCGGCGTCGAACTGGAGATCCAGGTCGTCAACACGCACAACTACGACCTGACCAAAGCGGCCTCCGACCTGATGCGCCTGATCCAGGCCGAAACTTTCCCGGGCAACATCACGCCGGAAATCACCGAAAGCATGATCGAGCTGTCGACCGGCATCTGCCATTCGCACGAGCAGGCCGTCAGCGAGCTGCATGCGATCCGCGACGTGCTCGTGAAGGCGGCCGACCAGCTCAACGTCGGGCTGGCCGGCGGCGGCACGCATGCGTTCCAGCAATGGAGCGACCGGCAGATCTACGATGCGCCGCGCTTTCAGTACATCTCCGAGCTGTACGGCTATCTCGCGAAGCAGTTCACCGTGTTCGGCCAGCACGTGCACATCGGCTGCCCCGATCCCGACAGCGCGCTGTTCCTGCTGCACTCGATGTCGCGCTTCATTCCGCACTTCATCGCGCTGTCCGCGTCGTCGCCGTTCGTGCAGAACGTCGACACGGGCTTCCATTCGGCGCGCCTGAATTCGGTGTTCGCGTTCCCGCTGTCGGGCCGCGCGCCGTTCGTGCTGACCTGGGACAGCTTCGAGGAGTACTTCACGAAGATGGTGAACACGGGCGTCGTCAACTCGATGAAGGACTTCTACTGGGACATCCGGCCGAAGCCCGGCTACGGCACGATCGAGGTGCGCGTGATGGACACGCCGCTGTCGGTCGATCGCGCGGCGGCGATCGCCTGCTACATCCAGACGCTCGCACGCTACCTGCTGACCGACCGGCCGCTGAAGCTGTCGGAGGACGATTACCTCGTCTACACGTTCAACCGTTTCGAAGCGTGCCGCTTCGGGCTCGAGGGCACCTGCGTGAATCCTCAGACGGGCGAGCGCCGCACGATCGCGGAAGACATCCTCGACACGCTCGACCGGATCGCGCCGCATGCGGCGGCCCTCGGTTCGCGCGCGGCGCTCGACGAGATCGGCGCGCTCGCGAAGGCGCGCGTGAACGACGCGTCGTGGTTGAGAACCGTTTTCAAACAGGAAAAATCGCTGAACGAGACGGTCCGGCAGCAGTGCTTACGTTGGCGCGAATGAAAATATGTTTTGCAGATTGCAGGATCGACCGCGCCGCGATTCGCTGAACGGCAGTCCGCGCCGGGTCCGCTCGCAATCGTCGGCAGGCCTCCTGAAAATCTGTGGATAACCGGATATTCCGCTGCAAAGTCAACGCTCTGCGCGCGGGATAACCCGGTGGATCATCACCGTGCGGCCGATGGCCGATCCGGACAGGACAATGTCGGCGCGCCCCGTCTCGCGGGCGCGCGGCATTGCGCGCACAACGAAAAATTACGGTTATTCAGCGATTTTCCACAGCGCGCAGGGGATAACTTAGCTGTGCGATTTTCCGCTCTCGCTTAGAATGTCGGCTTTGCGGACGCCGGAACGATGCGTGTCTCTCCGGTCGCCGCGAACGCGACCGCCGCGTGTGCCTCGCGACGGCCGTGTCGACGCACTCGACAGAGCGCGTCTGTTTTGAGATAGATTCGATCTCCACACTACGGCCGCTCGGCCAACCGGGCGGCGGCAAAGCGAAAAGACTATGAGCGAAGGCGTTTACGGGAACCAGGCTGCGGGACGTGTGACCCATAGCCTGCTGCGGTTGAGCACGGCCATGCGGAGCGAGGCATGGGATTGGGCGGAAGGCGCCGGCCTCACGCCGACGCAGGGCGAGATTCTCGTGCTGCTGCTGCAGCGCAAGGGCCCGATGCGGCTCGGCGAGATCGCGCGCGAGACGCAGCTCACCGCGGCCACCACGAGCGATGCGGTCAGCACGCTCGAGACGAAGGGGCTCGTCGAAAAGCGCCGTGCGCTGGACGACGGCCGGGCACTGGCCGTGCGCCTGTCGGCGCGTGGCCGTACGGCCGCGAAGAAGGCGTTGCAATGGCCTGAATTCCTGACGAAGGCGGTCGGCAAGCTCGGCGCGGACGAGCAGGGCACGCTGTATCGCGCGCTGCTGAAGACGCTGCGCGAACTGCAGGTGGCCGGCGCGACGCCGCCGCAGCGCATGTGCCTGACGTGCAGCCACTTCCAGCCGGGCAAGCCGTCGAAGAAGACGGTGCATCACTGCGCGGTGCTCGACATCGCGATGTCCGACAGCGATCTGCGTCTCGACTGCTCGGTGCAGGAAGAGGCCGACGCGGCGACGCAAAAGAAGAACTGGAAGATTTTCGCCGGCTGACGTCCGTCGATCGACCGGGAGGCCGATGATGAACGCTGAAGTCGTGGCGATCCGCCACGTGCATTTCGAGGATCTCGGGAGCTTCGAGCAGGTGCTCGGCGAACGCGGTCGACGGGTGCGCTATGTCGATGTCGGATCGTCGCGGGTCGAGGTGCTCGACGTGCTCGAGCCGTCGCTGCTCGTCGTGCTCGGCGGGCCGCTCAGCGTGTACGACGATGCGCAGTACCCGTCGATCGCGCCGCTCCTGGCGCTCGTGCGCCAGCGCATCGACGCGGGGCTGCCGATCCTCGGCATCTGCCTCGGCGCGCAGTTCATCGCACGGGCGCTCGGCGCGCGCGTCTATCCGGCCGCGCAGCACGAGCTCGGCTGGGCGCCGCTGACGCTCACCGACGCCGGCCGTGCATCGCCGCTGCGCCATCTCGACGGCGCGACGACGTCGATGCTGCACTGGCATGGCGATACGTTCGACCTGCCGGGCGGGGCGATCCATCTCGCGTCCACGCCGGCCTGTCGCCACCAGGCGTTCGCCTGGGGGCAGCACGTGCTGGCGCTGCAATGTCATCCCGAGATCCGTACCGATCGCTTCGAACCGTGGCTGATCGCGAACGCCGGCGAAATCGCCGCGACGCCCGGCGTCGACGCGCGCCGGTTGCGCGCCGATACCGCGCAGCACGGCCCCGCGCTCGAGACGGCCGCGCGCCGCATGTTCGCCGAGTGGCTCGACAGCGTCGGGCTCTGACGCCGCGGGCGGCGCCGCTCGCGGCAAAGCGCTGGCCCGGCCTGCATCCGGTGCGGGCCGGCGCATCGCCGTACACCGCGCATTCTCCGCACCGTCGGCATCCGGCCGGCCGTACCTGACCATCCGCTTACTGCCGAGCACGCCGTCTGCACGCTTCGAGCCTGCGTGCTACGCTCGTCCGCTCTTCCCTTTCCTGGCGAGCGGCTTCCATGACTGCGCTGTTTTCTCCGTTCACGCTGCGCGGCGTGACCCTTCCGAACCGGATCGTGATTTCGCCGATGTGCCAGTACTCGGCCGAACGCGGCGAAGCGACCGACTGGCACATGATTCATCTCGGCCATCTCGCGCTGTCGGGTGCGGGGCTGCTGTGCATCGAAGCGACCGCGGTGGAACCCGACGGACGCATCACGCATGGCGACCTCGGCCTGTGGGACGACGTGACCGAAGCCGCGCTGAAGCCGGTGCTGGCCGCGATCCGCAAGCATTCGCCGATCCGCGTCGCGATGCAGTTGTCGCACGCGGGGCGCAAGGCATCGAGCGCGGCGCCGTGGGAGGGTGGTCAGCTCGTGCCGGTCGCCGACGGCGGCTGGCTGCCGCATGGCCCGTCGGCCGTGCCGCACAAGGACGGCGAGACGCCGCCGCTCGCGCTCGATGCGGCGGGCCTGAACCGCATCCGCGAAGCGTTCGCGGCGTCGGCCAGACGGGCCGCGCGGCTCGGCATCGACGCGATCGAAGTGCACGCGGCGCACGGCTACCTGCTGCATCAGTTCCTGTCGCCGCTCGCGAACCGGCGCACCGACGAATACGGCGGCTCGCGCGAAAACCGGATGCGGTTTCCGCTGGAGATCTTCGAGATCGTGCGCGCCGCGTTTCCGGAAGACCGGCCGGTCGGCGTGCGCGTGTCCGCGACCGACTGGGTCGAAGGCGGCTGGGAGCTAGACGATACGATTGCCTTCGCGCACGAACTGAAGCGCCGCGGGTGCGACTGGATCGACGTGTCGTCCGGCGGCGTGTCGCCGCTGCAGAAGATTCCGCTGTCGCCCGGCTACCAGGTGCCGTTCGCGCAGGCGGTGAAGCGGGCGGTTGGCATGCCGACGATCGCGGTCGGCCTGATCAACGAACCCGCGCATGCGAACCGGCTGATCGAGGCCGGCGATGCCGATTTCGTCGCGATGGCGCGCGCGATGCTGTACGACCCGCGCTGGCCGTGGCACGCGGCGGCCGAGCTCGGCGCGCAGGTGACGGCGCCGCCGCAGTACTGGCGCTCGCAGCCGCGCGAGCACAAGGCGCTGTTCGGCGACGTCTCGTTCGGCCAGCGCTGAGTACATCGCGCAATATTGCGCGCGATGTTGAACGAAGCAATCGTGAACGTGTAGGATGCGGGTGATTCGCCGCCTCCCCCGACGCGGCACCGACCGGTGCCGCGTTTTCGTTTGGCGCGGCGCCCGGCCGCGATCGCGGTCGCTTCCATTCAAGTCGTCTTCACAAGGATTGGTTCGATGAGTTCACGCAGGATCGCGGTGCGCCGCTCGGGAGTACACGGCAAGGGCGTGTTTGCCGTGGCGCCGATCAAGGCCGGCGAGCGCGTAGTGGAATACAAGGGCGAGCGAATCTCGTGGAAGGAAGCGCTGCGCCGTCATCCGCACGACCCGAGCGAGCCGAATCATACGTTCTACTTCGCACTCGATGAAGGCGGCGTGATCGATGGCAAGGTCGACGGCAACAGCGCGCGCTGGATCAATCATTCGTGCGCGCCGAACTGCGAGGCCGAGGAAGTCAAGGGCCGCGTATACATCCACGCGCTGCGCGACATCGGGCCGGAAGAGGAGCTGTTCTACGACTATGGCCTCGTGATCGACGCGAAGCTGACGAAGAAGCTCAAGCGCGAATACGCGTGCCACTGCGGCGCCGAGTCGTGCCGCGGCACGTTGCTCGCGACGTCCGACGAAGGCGGGAAGAAGAAAAAGAAGAAGGACAAGAAGGACGGCAAGTCCGCCTCCGGGTCGAAGGACAAGAAGAACAGAAAGTGATGCAGGCGGCAGCGCATCGCGCGCTGCCGCCGTCGTTTCAGCCGTCGGTTGCCGCGTCATGGCGGCCCGTCGTCCGCTGTCCGTCTTTCCGTTCCCTACCGGCGCGCGGCCCGAGCAACGGGCCGGTGGTTGCCCGCCGCGAATCGACCGGTGATCGATCGTTCAGTGCGTCGGCGCCGCGGCCGGCGTTTCGCTGGCCGGTTTTTCCGTGCGCGCGGCGAGCGGCACCCTCACCACGAAGCGCGAGCCGCCTTCCGATGCATCCTCGTACGACACGGTGCCGCCGTGCATCGCGATGATGTCGTGCACGATCGCGAGCCCGAGCCCGGCGCCCGTTTCAACGCCGTTGCCGCTTTGCGCGTCGCCGCGGAAAAAGCGCTTGAACAGGTCGGCCTGCTGATTCGCGGGCACGCCCGGGCCGTTGTCCTCGACCACGATCTCCGCGGCCGGCTGGCCGTCGTCGAGCGTACCGCGCGCGACGTTGACGGTGATCCGCGCGCCGTCCGGCCGCGCGAGCGGCACGTACTTCAGCGCGTTGTCGAGCAGGTTCGCGATCACCTCGCGCAACAGAACGGGGTTGCCGCGCACGTTCAGCTTCTCGTCGTCGCCCGGGTCGTCGCTGCGCTGGAAACCGAGGTCGACATGCGATGCGAGCGCGCGCGGCACCCATTCGGCACCTGTCTCGAACGCCATCGCCGCGAGATCGACATCGACGAAGCGGGCGGCCTGTTCGCCCGGCTCGGCACGCGCGAGCGACAGCAGCTGGTTGGACAGCCGCACCGCGCGGTCGGCGGCCGCGCGCAGCTCGCGCACCGCGGCGAAGGTCTGCTGCGGGTCGCGCGCGACGGCCGCCTGCTCGGCATGCAGCTTCACGGCGGTGAGCGGCGTGCGCAGCTGGTGCGCGGCATCGGCGATGAACTTGCGCTGCGCGTCGAGCGCGGTCTTCAGCCGGCCGAGCAGCGCGTTCATCGCGCTCGTCAGCGGCCGGATCTCCAGCGGCACGTCGGTTTCGTCCACGGGCTCCAGCGACGTGTGGGTCTGCCGGTTCAGCGAATCGGCGAGGTGCGTGAGCGGGCCCAGCTGCTGGTTCACGACGCGCCATACGATGCCCCAGCCCGCGAGCAGCAGCAGCAGCAACGGCATCATGATCGCGACGAGGAATTCGGCCGCGATCCGGTAGCGGTGCCGTACCGGCTGAGCGACTTCGACGACCATCGGCTTGCCGCCCTCGACGTCGTCGACGCGCACCTGTGCGACCCGCACCGCGCGGTTGTCGTACTCGGCCTCGAACACGTACGCGTGATGCATGCGGCGCACGTTGATGCCCTGCAGCGGCAGCTTCGGGTCGCCGGCGAGTTCCTGCTCGCCGTCGCTGATCCGGTAGATCAGCGCTTCGGCGGGATCGGAGAACATCGCCTGCGCGAGCGGCGGCACCGTGAACGGCGCGTCCGGGCCGGCGATCTGGATCTGTTTGGAGATGGCGGTCGCGAGATCGGCGAGCGAGCGGTCGATCACGTGCTGCGTGTATTGCCACGCGAGCCAGTAGGCGATCAGGCCGCTCATCAGCGCGAGCATCGACAGCGGGGCGGCGAGGCGCCGGAGCAGCGAGCGGCGCAGGCTGGTGGTCACAGCCGGATCAGAAGACATTTCGACGGGCAAATGGATAAGCGCCGCTCACGGAGAGCGGCGCGGTCGTGCGCCGGGCGGCGATGCGGAGCCGTCCGCACGCGGCCGGCCGGCGCGCGGCGTCGCTCAGACGCTCGCGGTCTGGCGGATTTCCTGCAGCAGGTAGCCGAAGCCGCGCACCGTGACGATTTCGACCCGGCACTGCTCGAGTTTCTTGCGTACGCGATGCACGTAGACTTCGATCGCGGTGTCGCCGAGATCGCCGCCGAAGTGCGTGAGGTGATCCTGCAACTGGGCCTTGCTGACGACGCGGCCGTGACGCAGCAGCAGCATTTCCAGCACCGCGAATTCGCGCGGCGACAGTTCGAGCGGCTTGTCGTCGTTGAAGATGCGGCGGTCGACACCCGACAGGCGGACGCCGCCGAGCGACACTTCCGGGCGCGGCATGTCGCTGTGCGGGCCGCTGCGGCGCATCACCGCGCGGATGCGCGCTTCGAGCTCGGCCGGCTCGAACGGCTTGAGCATGTAGTCGTCGGCGCCCGAGTTCAGGCCCTGGATCCGGTCGTTCAGCTCGTCGCGCGCGGTCAGCACGATCACGGGCGTGTGGCGGTTGGTCTGGCGAAAGCGCGTGAGCAGCGTCATCCCGTCGATGCCCGGCAGGCCGAGGTCGAGGATCACGAGTTCGTGGCGATTCTGTGCCAGCGCCTGTTCGGCAAAAATGCCGTCATGCACCATGTCGACGGTGAAGCCAGCCTGCTCGAGGCTGCTCTGGATACCGCGTGCGATGGGGCGGTCGTCTTCGATCAGAAGGAGTCGCATGAAGTTCGCTCAAGTACAATGGGTTGGCGGTTCAGGCACGCGGACAGCACGAAGCCGTTTCCACAGGGGCGCCGCATCGCCTGACATCAAGCATGGCGGCCAGCGAACGATTAAATCCAATCATGTCCGATATTTCGATCCACGACCTCGAAGCCGCGATCAATTTCTGGCGCGCCCGCTCGCCGTCGAGCGGCGACGAACTCAAACTCTGCGAAGAGGCTAGCGCGCTTTCCAAGCCGTATGCGCTGCTGATTGTACAGCGCGAAAGCGCGCTGCAACTGGAAGGTTTGGACCCCAAGGCGCGGAAAGCGTACGAGACTTACGTGCGCCTTAAGGATGGCTTGGAAAGCTGAAGGCTTTCGCTGAGTACATCCTAGAAAACGTTCAGCGAAATGAAAAGTTGACGCGCCGCGCAACGAACGATGCGCGGCGGTGCAGGCGGGACTCAGGCGCCCGGTTGCGCGTGCGCGGCGGCGCCGTCGATGAACCGCGCGAGTTCGATGTCGCGTTCGGTCAGGCCGTCGGCGTCGTGGGTTGACAGCGTGACGTCGACGCGGTTGTACACGTTGAACCATTCCGGATGGTGGTTCATCTCCTGCGCCTTGATCGCGACACGCGTCATGAAGCCGAATGCCTCGTTGAAATCGGCGAAGCGCAGGCGGCGCTGGATTGCGTCGCGGCCCGCCACGGCCGTCCAGAGCGGCAGGCCTTCGAGCCGCGTCTTGCGTTCTTCGGATGTGAGCTTGTGGATCATCTTGCACCTCTCGTTCGGTAACGGCGCCCGCGCGCGGCTGCGCCGCGCGGCGCAGCCGGCATCGTTCATTGTTTCATAGTTGCGCGAAAGACGACGGGCGGGCGGCGGTTCGCGCGGGCGCCCGGCGCGTCACGCGTCGGCGTCGTCGGGCCAGCCTTCGCCCGTGCCGCGATGCAGCACGCGGTCGGTTTCAAGCACCGCGCCGGCCGCGAATTCGGGCAGCGCCGCGAGCCGGTCGGCCAGCGCGCGGCCGTCGACGTCGGCGAGCGCGAACAACTGCGCGAAATCGTCGATCACGAAGTAGGTCTTCTGGAACGTGTCGATCCGGTACTTCGTGCGCATCACGCGCTCGAGGTCGAACCCGAGCCGGTTCGGCGCCGCGCTTTCGAGGCTGTACAGGCTTTCGCCCTTGCTCGACACGATGCCGGCGCCGTAGATCGACAGGCCGTTCGTCCCGCGCGGGTCGCGAATCAGCCCGAATTCCACCGTATACCAGTAGAGCCGCGCGAGCCGCGCGAGCGCTGCTTCGTCGTCGGCGACCGCGAGCGCGACGCGGCCATACGCCTGCATGTAGTCGGCGAACACCGGCTCGATCAGCAGCGGCACGTGGCCGAACAGGTCGTGGAAGCAGTCGGGTTCCTGCAGGTAGTCGAGCTGGTCGGGACGGCGCATCCACCAGGTGACCGGGAAGCGCCGGTTCGCGAGGTGCGCGAAGAACACGCGGTCGGGCACGAGGCCCGGCACCGCGACGATTTCCCAGCCGGTCGCGGGCTTCAGCTGGCGGTTCACGTCGGCAAACGACGGCACACGATCGGCCGGCAGCGCGATCTTGCCGAGCCCGCCGACGAACGCGTCGCACGCACGGCCGCGCAGCAGCGCCGACTGGCGCGCATAGAGCTGCTTCCACACCGCGTGGTCGACCTGGCCGTAGCGCTGCAGTGGCTGGTCGATGGTGAAATCGGCACGGGTTTCGAGGCCCGCGTCGAACTGCTCTTGCAGTTTCGCGGTGACGACGGTGGACATGATCAGGCTCTGCACGCTGTGGTTGGGAACCATGCAAGTGTAGAGCGGGATGCGCGCGGATTGGGCGCATAGTTTGCGAAGATTGGCATGATGATGCGATAATCGCGCATCAAATCACGAATCAATGCGGAGAACACTCATGGTGGAACTCGATCACTTCGATCTCGCGCTGCTGGACGTGCTGCAGCGCTTCGGTCGCGCGACGCATCAGCAGCTGGGCGAGGAGGTGCCGCTGTCGCCGTCGCAGATCGGGCGACGGCTGCAGCGGCTCGAGGCGGCCGGCGTGATCGAAGGCTACCGCGTGATGCTGCGCCCCGAAAAGCTCGGGCTCGGTGTGACCGCGTTCACGAGCCTGAAGCTCAAGCATCACGGCGATTCGATCATCGAGCAGTTCCAGCAGCAGATCGACGTGCTGCCCGAAGTGCTCGAATGCCACGCAGTGGTGGGCGATGCCGACTACCTGCTGCGGATCGTCGCGCCCGATCTCAACGCGCTGTCGCAGTTCGTGATGAAGAAGCTGATGCGGGTGCCGGGCGTCGACAGCGTGCGCTCGAACATCGTGCTGACGACCTTCAAGCGCAACGGTGCGCTGCCGCTGGCGCACCTGGCGCCGGGGGCCGCGTGACGGCGCGCCGACGCTGACGGCAGGGCGCGCGGCCCCGCCGCTCGTGGGGCCGGATCAGGCCGCTTCGGATTGCGCGTCGGCGTTCAGCAGGTCGACGTAAGCGACCGCGACGAGGTC
The DNA here is from genome assembly GCF_020419965.1 of Burkholderia sp. AU39826. Taxonomy (NCBI): domain Bacteria; kingdom Pseudomonadati; phylum Pseudomonadota; class Betaproteobacteria; order Burkholderiales; family Burkholderiaceae; genus Burkholderia; species Burkholderia sp. AU39826. The sequence continues at coordinate 91,629 of NZ_JAIZQG010000020.1, read as the reverse complement.
CTCCTGCGCGACGCCGAGCTTCGCGAACACGTCATGCGCCTCGGCCTCGCCGCCGGCTTCGTCGTCGTCCGGGCCGAGCACGACCTCCAGCTCGATGAAATCGCCGAGGCCGTCGACGCGGTCGAGGTGAATGCGCGTACGGCCCGCGAGGTACACGTGCCGCTCCTTCGTCACGATCCCGCGCGTGGTCAGCGCGGTGGCGAGCAGCGCATGCATCGCGTCGGGGTTCGTCACCGGGCTGCGCGTGTAGTACGACGCTTTCGGGCCGTCGCGGTCGTCGCGCTGGTAGAAGATCAGCTCGGCCGGCGTGCCGTCCTCGAAGCGGCGCAGCTTCAGCCGGCCGCGCGGCACGTCGTAGAAGAAATCCTGCTGACGGTAGAAGAGCGGCGCTTCGGTCGCGAGCTTCGCCGCCTGTTCGCGCAGCCGGTCGAATTCGCGGGCGTGGGCTTTGATCTCGATGTTGCGGGCCATGCGGGTCTCCTTCAATCGGGGTCTCGCGGTGTGCGAACGCACAATCTAGCAAAAAGCCTGGGAAGGTGGCGTGACGAGCGGGCGGCGAGCCGACTGCTGCGGAGGGTAGGGGCGCAATGCGGGGCTCGCAGGGATCAGCGCGCGCGCCGAAGCGATGCCAGTTTCGCCGACAGGCGGAACAGCAGGAAGGTGCGGCGGAGCGCTTGAACTTTCTCGTATTCCTGATTGATGAAGCGTCGGCCGGTTTGGCGTTCGTACTGGTATAACTCGTACAGGTAGGCCACTCTCGGCCCGATGGAGACGGCAGTGACGTAAGAAAATGTCAGCGTGTACAGCGATGCCACGATCAGAATCGCGCCGCTGCTTTCGCCGATGTAGGTATTCAGCGCAATCGGCAGGTTGACGGTCAAGGCGATGGTCGCCGGTGCGAGCTTATTGGTGGGAACGGTCTTGCCGCAATTGGGATCGATCGTGAACGAACGGATATCAGCGAGGTATTCGTTATTTCTGAAACGGCGACCGGGATGACGCTTGAGTTCGCGGAGCTTGAGGGCAAACGGAAACGCGAGCGAGGCCAGCACGGCCGCGTGATAGAGGAAGACGAAAAGTAGGTACGGCTTGGTGGATGCTGGTTTTTCGATGAATGACCACACGCTCAACATAGCGGTACCCATCAGAAGACCGAATACGGCAACGATATAGACTGTGAACGCCGCCAGAAAACGTACGGACAGCGTGGAGCGATACTTGATCTGGTATCCGGCAGCCATCCCTGCGACAAGAATCGCAAGCATGGGCCAGTTCATGATCTGGAACGCGATGCCGTTTGCTTTCGCGATGGAGTACAGGCAGAAGCCGAAGATCATGGAGCTGCCTGGGCCGAGGCAAAGCGGGGCGTGGCAGACCAACGGGCGGGCGCGATCGATATCTGGGAACATCATGTCAGTGGTCCAGCAGGCGTTGCGCCTGCGATTCTCCAAAGTCAGGACCGATGGATGCGTTCCAAACCACTTGCACGAAATATCCGGCTCCGAAGGAGAACAGGATGACCGGAAGGGTGCTGAAGTTCACCGAGACCAGGGCGATGGACATAACCGTCGAAACGCCAAACCCGACCGCATTCCCGCTTTGACTCCGCGCAGACGCGAGCATGAATCCTCGGCTGTCGAATCTCAACGCGCCCTGCGTATCCCGACTGACATTGGCCGCGATGTCGAGTGCCAGACTCGGCGCAAACGTCAGTACGCCGCTTCCGATCAGGCCGCCCGCGTACAGGTGCCTGAGCGGCGAGATCCTGGGCGTCAGCTTGTCGAGATCCGCTGCCTTGAGCGCTGCAGTGGTGGTCCGGGTGCGCGGATTGTGCTTCGCATGCGGGCCGAGCGCCGGCTGGACGCTCTGGATCGGCAGGTTGCGTATCCGCAGTTTCGGGCGCGGGTTTCCGTTGCCGGTGGGGTTGCCGTCATAGAGCGTGACGTAATGGTTGATCTTCACGCTTGGCGCCGCGCGGCGGATCAACGTCTGCGTGCCCGCGTCGATGTTGCGTTTCAGGGACAGCGCATGCGCCGCATGGGCCGCGCCGAGCCCTGTGTTGAGATTGCCGACGATGCTTCCCGGGCCCACCAGGTTGTTGCGGCCTTCTTCGTAAAGACGGGCGAGCGTTCCTGAATCGCCGGTATGCCCGCGGCCTGCGAAGTCGTGCATCCAGTCGGACGCGGAACACTGGCCCGATGCAACGAGCGCATGCAGAAGCTCGCCCGCAAGATGCGGATCGAGATCGAAATCGCCACTGAAGGAATCGTCGCCGATCAACCAGCCGTTGCGTCGATGCGTGCGAGCGCTGGTATGGGGCGGCAGGTTTTCAGCGAGCGTGCGGCGATGGCGTCGCAATGCATCGCACACCGCGAAGCCTTGCGAGCGGGCGTGGTCGGCGAGCGGACCGGTCATGTTCGGATATCCCGTTTTCGATACGCGAATCAACGAGATTACAAACGTCTTTCAGCTGCATCAATTGGACCGGAACGAAAGTTGACAGGCTCGTTCGATCGGGCAGGGCGGCCAATCTTTCCACCCGCCAGCCTGGTCACGCACGATGAGCGTCGCTCATATCGCCCACTGCGCTTCGATCAACCGCAGCGCGGCCGCGATCGCCGGTTCGTCGCGCCGCTCGGCGAGCGTCACGAACGTCAGTTCGGTCGGCACCGTCACGCGTTCGACGATCGTCAGCGCATGCGCGTGCGCCTCGGCCAGCGCGGTCGAATCGCGTGCGAGCGTCAACCCGATCCCCGATTTCACGAGGTCGAGCATCGACTGCTCCTGGTCGACCTCGGCCACCTTGACCGGCTGCGCGCCGGCCGCCGCGAACAGCCGCGACAGCAGCCGGTGGTGCGCGGACGCGGGCGGCGTCCAGATCCACGGCAGCGCGGCGAGCGCGCGCCAGTCGTGCGCGCGCTGCACGCGCTCCTTCCAGCCAGCCGGCGCGAGCACGCGGTACTGGAAATGCGTGAGCGTGACGGTGTGGAACAGCGCGTTGTCGCGCGGCGCGTCCTCGTCGGGCCGGCCGATGTAGTAGCCGACGTCGAGCGCCTGCGCGCGCACCTGTTCGAGCACCCAGCCCGACATCCCGTGCCGCAGCGCGGTCTCGATCTGCGGATGGGTCTCGACCAGCGCGCGCAGGAAGCCGCCGAGCCGCAGGAACGCCGGATCGAGGATCGTGCCGATCCGCAGCCGGCCGCGCACCTCGTGACGCAGCGCGGCAGCGGCGCGCTGCACGTCGGCGGCCGCGGCGAGCGCGCGTTCCGCATGCGGCAGCAGCGTCTGGCCGTCGCGGGTGAGCGCGAGCCCGCGCGACGTACGCGTGAACAGCACGACGCCCAGCGTTTCCTGCAGATGCTTGATTTGCAGGCTGACGGCCGGCTGTGTCAGATGCAGCTGTGCGGCGGCGCGCGTCAGGTTGCCTTCGCGCGCGACCGTCGCGAACGCGCGGAGCAGGGTGAGATCCATCGTCGTGATATGAGCGCGGCTTATAACGCAGTTCAGCATAACTCATTGGATCGGCGGACGGCGGCGGGAGTACGCTTCATCGGTCGCGTCGGCCCCGACGCGCTATGCTGAAAATGACGCGCGGGAACACACGCGCGGCACACAAGAACGAAGGAGACAACACCGTGAGTACACCACGCACGCTCAAGGGCGAATTCGACTACGTGATCGTCGGCGCGGGCACCGCGGGCTGCGTGCTCGCGAACCGCCTGACCGAGGATCCCGACATCCGCGTGCTGCTGCTCGAAGCGGGCGGCAAGGACGACTATCACTGGATTCATATCCCGGTCGGCTATCTGTATTGCATCGGCAACCCGCGCACCGACTGGCTGTACAAGACCCAGCCCGAAGCGGCGCTCAACGGCCGTGCGCTGTCGTATCCGCGCGGCCGCGTGCTCGGCGGCTGCTCGTCGATCAACGGGATGATCTACATGCGCGGCCAGCGCGAGGACTACGACAACTGGGCGCAGGAAACGGGCGACGCCGGCTGGTCGTGGGACAGCGTGCTGCCGATCTTCAAGCGCAGCGAGGATCACCATGCGGGCGCGAGCGACGCGCACGGCGCGGGCGGCTACTGGCGCGTCGAGAAGCAGCGGCTGCGCTGGGAAATCCTCGAATCGTTCGCGCAGGCCGCGCAGCAGACGGGCATTCCCGCCACCGACGATTTCAACCGCGGCGACAATGCCGGGGTCGGCTACTTCGAGGTGAACCAGAAGCGCGGCGTGCGCTGGAATACGTCGAAGGCGTTCCTGCGGCCCGCGATGGCGCGCCCGAACCTGACCGTGATCACCGGCGCGCACGCGCAGCGCGTGATTTTCGACGGGCGGCGCGCGGTCGGCGTCGAATACCACGGCGGCGGCACCGATTACGTCGCACGGGCGAGCGCGGAAGTGCTGCTGACGTCGGGCGCGGTGAATTCGCCGCAACTGCTCGAACTGTCGGGTATCGGCGACGGCCGGCGGCTGCAGGCGCTCGGCATCGACGTCGTGCACGATCTGCCGGGCGTCGGCGAAAACCTGCAGGATCACCTGCAATTGCGGATGGCGTTTCGCGTCGACGGCGTGCGTACGCTCAATACACTCTCCGCGCGCTGGTGGGGCAAGCTGATGATCGGCGCCGAATATGCGCTGCTGCAGCGCGGGCCGATGTCGATGGCGCCGTCGCAACTGGGCGCGTTCGCGAAATCGGATCCGGACGATCCCGCGCTCACACGCCCCGATCTCCAGTACCACGTGCAGCCGCTGTCGCTCGAACGCTTCGGCGAGCCGCTGCACGGATTCAACGCCTTCACGGCGTCGGTGTGCCACTTGCGGCCGAGCTCGCGCGGCAGCGTGCACGTGACGAGCGCCGATCCGCGCAGCGCGCCGGCGATCGCGCCGAACTATCTGTCGACCGATCACGATCGGCACGTCGCCGCGAACGCGTTGCGCCTCACGCGCCGCATCGCGTCCGCGCCGGCGCTCGCGCGCTATCGCCCCGAGGAAATCCTGCCGGGCACGCAGTACCGGACCGAGGCCGAACTGGTCGATGCGGCCGGCGTCGTCGGCACGACGATCTTCCACCCGGTCGGCACGTGCCGGATGGGGCGCGCCGACGACGAGCGGGCGGTGGTCGACAGCCGGCTGCGCGTGCGCGGCATCGCCGGGCTGCGGATCGTCGATGCGTCGGTGATGCCGTTCATCACGTCGGGCAACACCAATTCGCCGACGCTGATGATCGCCGAGCGCGCGAGCGACATGATTCGCGCCGACCGCCGTGCGGCGCGCGAAACGACGTCGGTGCGAACCGACGCCGCGGTGACGGCGGCATGAAGGCCCGCTGACATGCGCACGAGCGGGCGGTTGCGCGAACGCCGCTGATTCGCGATGCGAAACAAGCTGCCGGTGCGCAAGATCCGTGCGAGCCGCGCGTCGTCGCGCGGCTTTTTTCGGCGCGTGCGTAGCATGTCCTGCAGCAGTTCAACCGGTGATGATGCACGTGTCAAAAAAGCACGGTGAAATTCGCGCGCGGTCGCATCCGACAGGGTGGCCATCCCTATAAGTGCAAATCCCGATGATTGCACTGCACCAACGGCGCGACAATGTTGCGCAATGTGCATACGCGTCGGCGCGGGAGACCACCCTCGAGGCGTACCACGGCGCCCGGGGGCAGCCGGCTGATCCGCTGACCTGTTCGCGGCCGCTTGCGCCAGGCTTCCCGGTGCTTCGCCTGACTTCGTACGGAAGGGAACATGATTCTCGGCGACACGATTCTGGAAACACGCGGACTGACGAAGGAATTCAGGGGCTTCACCGCCGTGAACGGCGTCAACCTGCGTGTGCGGCGCGGTGCGATCCATGCACTGATCGGGCCGAACGGCGCGGGCAAGACCACCTGTTTCAACCTCCTCACCAAATTCCTGACGCCGACGGCCGGCCAGATCGTCTTCAACGGCATCGACATCACCGACGAGCGGCCCGCGCAGGTCGCGCGGCGCGGCATCATCCGCTCGTTCCAGATCTCGGCCGTGTTCCCGCACCTGACCGCGTTGCAGAACGTGCGCATCGGCCTGCAGCGCGCGCTCGGCACCGAATTCCATTTCTGGCGCAGCGAACGCACGCTGAAGCGGCTCGACGATCGCGCGATGGATCTGCTCACGCAGGTCGGCCTCACCGATTTCGCGCACGTGCCGACCGTCGAACTCGCGTACGGCCGCAAGCGCGCGCTCGAGATCGCGACGACGCTCGCGATGGAGCCCGAGCTGATGCTGCTCGACGAGCCCACGCAGGGCATGGGCCACGAGGACGTCGACCGCGTGACCGCGCTGATCAAGAAGGTCGCGAGCGGCCGCACGATCCTGATGGTCGAGCACAACATGAACGTGATCGCGGGGATCTCCGACACGATCACCGTCCTGCAACGCGGCGAGGTGCTGGCCGAAGGCTCGTATGCGGAAGTGTCGAAGAATCCGCTCGTCATCGAGGCGTACATGGGCAGCGCCGACGCGGCGCTCGCGGGGGCGCACGCATGAAGCACAGCGAACGGGAGGAACGCGAATTGAGCGGCGTCGAGAGCGGTACGCCTGCGCTGGAGATCACGGGCCTGGAGGCCTGGTACGGGGAATCCCACATCCTGCATGGCGTCGACCTGACCGTGCATCGCGGCGAGGTCGTCACGCTGCTCGGTCGCAACGGCGCGGGCCGTACGACGACGCTGCGCGCGATCATGGGCCTCACGGGCCGCCGCAGCGGGTCGATCAAGGTCGCCGGCCACGAGACGATCGGCCTCGCGACGCATCGCATCGCGCATTACGGCATCGGCTACTGCCCGGAGGAGCGCGGGATCTTCTCGAGCCTGTCGTGCGAGGAGAACCTGATGCTGCCGCCGCTGATCGGGCCGCGCGAGCATGCGATGTCGCTCGACGAGATCTACGCGATGTTCCCGAACCTCGCGTCGCGCCGGCAGAGCCAGGGCACGCGGCTGTCGGGCGGCGAGCAGCAGATGCTCGCGGTCGCGCGGATCCTGCGCACCGGCGCGAACCTGCTGCTGCTCGACGAGATTTCCGAAGGCCTCGCGCCGGTGATCGTGCAGGCGCTCGCGCGAATGATCGTCGCGCTGAAGGCGCGCGGCTACACGATCGTGATGGTCGAACAGAATTTCCGCTTCGCCGCGCCGCTCGCCGACCGCTTCTACGTGATGGAGCACGGCAGCATCGTCGAGCATTTCCGCGCAGCCGAACTGGAAAGCAAGATGCCGACCCTGCACGACCTGCTCGGTGTGTGACGCCCCCCGTTTCCCTTGCCGCTGGCCGTGGCGGCCCTCGAACAACCACAACGCATCAGAACAACAGGAGACGTCAATGAAAATGAAGACCCTCGCACAGGCCTGTCTCGCGCTCGCGAGCGCCGCGTTCACCGCCGGCGCCGCCCACGCGGCGGATACCGTGAAGATCGGCTTCATCACCGACATGTCGGGGCTTTACGCGGATATCGACGGGCAGGGCGGTCTCGAGGCGATCCGCATGGCGGTCGCGGACTTCGGCGGCAAGGTGCTCGGCAAGCCGATCGAGGTCGTCTATGCCGATCACCAGAACAAGGCCGACATCGCCGCGTCGAAGGCGCGCGAATGGATGGACCGCGGCGGGCTCGACCTGCTGGTCGGCGGCACGAACTCGGCCACCGCGCTGTCGATGAACCAGGTCGCGGCCGAGAAGAAGAAGGTCTACATCAACATCGGCGCGGGCGCCGACACGCTGACCAACGAGCAGTGCACGCCGTACACGGTCCACTACGCGTACGACACGATGGCGCTCGCGAAAGGCACCGGCTCGGCGGTGGTGAAGCAGGGCGGCAAGACGTGGTTCTTCCTGACGGCCGACTACGCGTTCGGCAAGGCGCTCGAGAAGAACACGTCGGACGTCGTGAAGGCGAACGGCGGCCAGGTGCTCGGCGCGGTGCGCCACCCGCTGTCCGCGTCGGATTTCTCGTCGTTCCTGCTGCAGGCGCAATCGTCGAAGGCGCAGATCCTCGGCCTCGCGAACGCGGGCGGCGACACGATCAACTCGATCAAGGCCGCGAAGGAATTCGGCATCATGAAGACGATGAGGCTCGCCGCGCTGCTGATGTTCATCGACGACGTGCACAGCCTCGGCCTCGAAACGACGCAGGGCCTCGTGCTGACCGACAGCTGGTACTGGAACCGCGATGCGGCATCGCGCCAGTGGGCGCAGCGCTACTTCGGCAAGATGAAGAAGATGCCGTCGAGCCTGCAGGCGGCCGACTACTCGTCGGTGACGACGTACCTGAAGGCCGTGCAGGCCGCCGGCACGACCGATTCCGACAAGGTGATGGCCGAGCTGAAGAAGATCAAGATCAGCGACTTCTACGCGAAGGGCTACATCCGCCAGGACGGCAGCATGATCCACGACATGTACCTGATGGAAGTGAAGAAGCCGTCGGAATCGAAGGAGCCGTGGGACTACTACAAGGTGCTCGCGACGATTCCGGGCGAACAGGCGTTCGGCACCAAGCAGGAGACGCGCTGCGCGTTGTGGAAGTAGGCATCGCGTAGCGGCGCGCACGGGCGCGTCGCACGGTGGCGGCTGCAGCGACGTGCCCGCTGCGCCGCCGGCATGCGCGCTGCATGAAAGTTGCGTGCGCAACGAAACTCATTCTGACGGCTAAGTCGATGGAAATCTTTGGCATTCCGTTGCCGGCGATGCTGAGCCAGTTGCTGCTCGGGCTCGTCAACGGCTCGTTCTACGCGATCCTGAGCCTCGGGCTCGCGGTGATCTTCGGGCTGCTCAACGTGATCAACTTCGCGCACGGCGCGCTGTTCATGCTGGGCGCGATGCTCGCGTGGATGGGCCTGTCGTATCTCGCGCTGCCGTACTGGGCGATGCTCGTGCTGGCGCCGCTGATCGTCGGCGTGTTCGGGATCGCGATCGAGCGCTCGATGCTGCGCTGGCTGTACAAGCTCGATCACCTGTACGGGCTGCTGCTCACGTTCGGGCTCACGCTGGTCGTCGAAGGCGTGTTCCGGTCGATCTACGGATCGTCGGGTCAGCCGTACGACGTGCCGTCGCAGCTGTCCGGCGCGACCAATCTCGGCTTCATGTTCCTGCCGAACTATCGCGCCTGGGTGGTCGTCGCGTCGCTCGCGGTGTGCCTCGCGACGTGGTTCGTGATCGAGAAGACGCGGCTCGGCGCGTACTTGCGCGCGGGCACCGAGAACCCGAAGCTCGTCGAGGCGTTCGGCGTGAACGTGCCGATGATGATCACGCTCACCTACGGCTTCGGCGTCGCGCTCGCGGCGTTCGCGGGCGTGCTGGCCGCGCCGGTGATCCAGGTGTCGCCGCTGATGGGCCAGCCGATGATCATCACCGTGTTCGCGGTGGTCGTGATCGGCGGGATGGGCTCGATCCTCGGCTCGATCGTCACGGGCCTGCTGCTCGGCGTGATCGAGGGCTTCACGCGCGTGTTCTATCCCGAAGCATCGGCCACCGTCGTGTTCGTGATCATGGCGATCGTGCTGCTGTTCCGCCCGGCGGGCCTCTTCGGCAAGGAAAAATGATGCAGAGAAAAGTGCTCTACGGCGTGCTGCTCGCCGCACTGCTCGCCGCGCCGTTCATCGGCGCGTATCCGGTGTTCGTGATGAAGGTGCTCGCGTTCGCGCTGTTCGCGGCCGCGTTCAACCTGCTGATCGGCTATACGGGGCTGCTGTCGTTCGGCCATGCGATGTTTCTCGCGACGGCCGGCTATGCGACCGGCTATTCGATGCAGACGCTCGGTTTCACGCCGGAACTCGGCGTGCTGGTCGGCACGGTCGCCGCGACGCTGCTCGGGCTCGTCGTCGGGCTGTTCGCGATCCGCCGGCAGGGCATCTACTTCGCGATGATCACGCTCGCGTTCGCGCAGATGGTCTACTTCATCTATCTGCAGGCGCCGTTCACGCACGGCGAGGATGGCCTGCAGGGCGTGCCGCGCGGCCGTCTGTTCGGGCTGCTCGACCTGTCGAACGACGTCGCGCTGTACTACGTCGTGCTGGCGGTGGTCGTGGCCGCATGCGCGTTTATCGTGCGGGTCGTCCATTCGCCGTTCGGCCAGGTGCTCGTCGCCATCAAGGAGAACGAAGCGCGTGCGATCTCGCTCGGCTACGACACCGACCGCTTCAAGCTGCTTGCGTTCATCCTGTCGGCCGCGCTCGCGGGGCTGGCCGGTTCGCTGAAGGTGCTGGTGCTCGGCTTCGAGACGCTGTCGGACGCGTACTGGACGATGTCGGGCCTCGTCGTGCTGATGACGCTCGTCGGCGGGATGGGCACGCTGTTCGGGCCGCTCCTGGGCGCCGCGCTGATCGTCGCGCTGGAAGACCGGCTCGGCGACATCGGCGAATGGCTCGCGTCGACGACGGGCGTCGCGTGGTTCCATTCGCTCGGCGAATCGGCGACGATCGTCACCGGACTGATCTTCATCGCATGCGTGCTCGCGTTCCGGCGCGGCATCGTCGGCGAGATGGTCGCGCGGATCAAGCCGCTCAGGGCGACGTCGTGAGCGTGCCGTGCGCGTCGCCGCGCGTTGATGCGCAGCACCATCCGGCCCGCCCGGAAAGGGCGGCGCGGCGGCTGGGGCCTGCACCGCGCGGCACGCTGGTGCCCCATTTTCGTGCGGCGATGCACCATAGGGGTAAATGCTAAGTTGTCGTGGTGCTTAAGCCTCTTTAAGATTCAACCTAGTTCTGATGCACCGCGAAACGAATTTGCAGGTGGAGAACGAGGAGACAATCGAGGCACAAAGTGCCCGGACCCTAAAGCGCTGTTGGACGGAATCCAACAGCGCTTTTTCATTTGCGTGCACGGATTCCATCGATGGTGCATTGGCCGGCGTGACGGCCGCTTCCCGCGTTTGCGTTCGCACCGCGTCTTTTCCGCGCTTCGCGCCTCTCCGTTTTTTCTTTCCCGCGATTCGTTCGCCGACGATGCGTAATCCTGCACAGGCGCTTCGGGCTTACCCGGTTGGCGTGCGCGAAAGGCGTCCGTTACACTCGCCTTTCACCGACCGTGCGGTCGGGAAAATCGGTCGGCAGTTCTCCTACAAGCACAATGCAGAAGAGGGAGTACGGTTGGATGAGCAGCGCAGCACGGTGGATCGGGGCAGCAGAGGCGGCGGGCGCCGTTCGTGCGTCACGGGGTGCGCGACGGGGCATCGCGGCATTTCCGAGCCGCTCCGCGGCCTGTATGCGCGTCCCGGCGCCCGTGCGGGTCGTTGCACTCGCATCCGTCTCTGCATCCGTATTCGCATTCGCATGAGCGGCCGGCTGCCCGATGTTGCATCGCTCGCCGCGCGTGCCGACCATCGATGCGCGCGCAACCAGCTTCCGCACGCTTTCTCATTTCTTCGCCTTCTTCATCCTGACGACACCGCTGCTGCGCATCGTGACGGTCGAACGGCCGTTTCGATCGGCATGCGGCACATGGTGCGGCGTTTCACGGGAAAACGAGCATGGGCGCGGATGGACGAGATAATTAAGATATTAACTTGTTTGGGGACCGGGAGCCGCCCGAGCAACCGTGGTTTTTTCGAGCAGCGTTTGGAGACAACGTAAATGAAGATGAATCGATGGATGGAGGCCCTGCTTGCCGCGGGCCTCGTGTGTGCGGCGGCCACGGCGTCGGCGCAGGTCAAGATCGGCGTGACGCTGTCGGCCACCGGCCCGGCCGCGTCGCTCGGGATTCCGGAAAAGAACACGATCGCGCTGCTGCCGAAGGAAATCGCGGGCAAGAGCGTGCAGTACATCGTGCTCGACGACGCGTCCGACACGAGCCGCGCGGTGCAGAACGTGCGCAAGCTGATCGACGAGGATCACGTCGACGCGATCATCGGTTCGTCGGTCACGCCGAACTCGCTCGCGATGCTCGACCCCGTGTCGCAGGGCAAGACGCCGACGATCTCGCTCGCGGCGAGCGCGCAGATCATCGCGCCGATGGACGCGAAGCGCGCGTGGATGTTCAAGGTGCCGCAGAACGACCAGCTGATGGCCGACGCGATCGCCGGCTACATGGCGAAGCACGGCGTGAAGACGGTCGGCTTCATCGGCTTCGCCGATGCGTACGGCGACAGCTGGTACAAGACGTTCGACGCGGCGGCCGCGAAGAACGGGCTGAAGCTCGTGTCGAACGAGCGCTACAACCGCACCGACGCGTCGGTGATGGGGCAGGTGCTGAAGCTGCTGGGCGCGAACCCGGATGCGGTGCTGATCGCCGGCTCCGGCACGCCGGCGGCGCTGCCGGCCAAGACGCTGAAGGAGCGCGGCTACAAGGGCAAGGTGTACCAGACGCACGGCGTCGCGAACAACGATTTCCTGCGCGTGTGCGGCAAGGATTGCGAAGGCGAGATCCTGCCGGCCGGCCCCGTGCTCGTGACCGACCAGCTGCCCGATTCGAATCCGGTGAAGAAGCCGGCGCTCGGCTACAAGGCCGCGTACGAGAAGGCGTACGGCGCGGGTTCGCTGTCGACGTTCGGCGGCCATGCATGGGACGCGGGCCTGCTGCTCCAGCGGGCGATTCCGGAAGCGCTGAAGAAGGGCCAGCCGGGCACCGAGGCGTTCCGCGAAGCGCTGCGCGCATCGATCGAAAGCGTGAAGGATCTGCCCGTCTCGCACGGCGTGATCAACATGACGGCGACCGACCACAATGGCTTCGACACGCGTGCGCGCGTGATGGTGCAGATCGTCGACGGCAAGTGGAAGCTGCAGGCCGAGTGAGCATCACGTGAAACCGGCATGCGCGGCACGAACGGCGCCGCGCATGCCGTCGGCAGGGTGGCGCGCATGACGGCCGCACCCGTGCCGCGTGGAACCCCGGGGCCCGCCGCGTGGCGCGCGACGTGCCGATCGTGTCGCGCGCGCTCCGGCCGTTTCCGCCTTTCGTTTCTCCGCAGCATTCTCTCGATACACGAAACGTATGGATCTCTCGATTGCGGCGATCCTCGCGCAAGACGGCATCACGACCGGCGCCATTTATGCATTGTTGTCGCTGGCGCTCGTGCTGGTATTTTCCGTCACGCGGGTGATCTTCATTCCCCAGGGCGAATTCGTCGCCTACGGTGCGCTGACGCTGGCCGCGTTGCAGGCGCAGAAATTCCCCGCCACCTGCTGGCTGCTGTTCGTGATGGGCATCGCATGCTTCCTGCTCGAGGCAGGCGGCCTGATCCGGCATCGCGAACGCCGCCATCAGCTCGGCCGCACGCTCGCGACGCTCGGCAGCCGCTACGTGCTGCTGCCGCTTGCGGTGTTCGCGATCACGCGCAGCTTTGCCGCGCAGCCGATGCCGATGCTCGCGCAGATCGCGCTGACGCTCGCGATCGTCGTGCCGATGGGGCCGTTCGTCTACCGGCTCGTGTACCAGCCGATCGCCGAAGGCACGACGCTGCTGCTGCTGATCGTGTCGGTGGCCGTCCATTTCGCGATGGTCGGCCTCGGCCTCGTGATGTTCGGCGCGGAAGGCTCGCGCACCAACGGGTTCTCGGACGCGTCGCTCGCGATCGGCAGCCTGACGGTGTCGGTGCAGAGCATCCTGGTCGTCGTCACGGCGCTCGTGCTGATCGGCGCGCTCTACGTGTACTTCGGCCGCACGATCGCCGGCAAGGCGCTGCGCGCGACGTCGGTGAACCGGCTCGGTGCGCGGCTCGTCGGCATCGGCACCACCGAAGCCGGGCGGCTCGCATTCACGTTCGCGGCGGGGCTCGGCGTGCTGTCCGGGATCCTCGTCGGCCCACTGACGACGATCTACTACGACTCGGGCTTCCTGATCGGCCTGAAGGGCTTCGTCGGCGCGATCATCGGCGGGCTCGTCAGCTATCCGCTCGCGGCCGCCGGCTCGCTGCTCGTCGGCGTGCTCGAATCGTATTCGTCGTTCTGGGCGAGCGCGTACAAGGAGGTGATCGTGTTCACGCTGATCATTCCGGTGCTGCTGTGGCGCAGCTTCGTGACGCCGCATGCGGAAGAGGAAGAGGAGTGACGCGATGAAGACGATGGTACGCAACAAGGCCTTCTGGCTGTTTCTCGTGGTGCTGTTCGCGCTGCCGGTACTGCCCGGCGCGCTGCAGGTGCCCGAGTACTGGATCACGCTGCTGAACTACATCGGCCTGTATGCGATCGTCGCGATCGGGCTCGTGCTGCTGACGGGCGTCGGCGGGATGACGAGCTTCGGGCAGGCCGCGTTCGTGGGCATCGGCGCGTATGCGACCGCGTTCCTGACGACGCGGTACGGCGTGTCGCCGTGGCTCGCGCTGATCGTCGGCGTGGTGCTGACGGCGCTCGTGGCGCTCGTGCTCGGTGCCGTGACGATGCGGCTGTCCGGGCACTTCCTGCCGCTCGGCACGATCGCGTGGGGGCTCGCGCTGTTCTACCTGTTCGGCAACCTCGAACTGCTCGGCAAATACGACGGGATCAACGGGATTCCAGCGCTGAACCTGTTCGGCATCGTGCTCGAAAGCGGGCGCAGCCTGTATTTCCTGATCTGGGCCGTGGTGCTGGCCGCGATCGTGTCGGTGCAGAACCTGCTCAACAGCCGGCCCGGCCGCGCGATCCGCGCGCTGCGCGGCGGCGGCGTGATGGCCGAGGCGATGGGCGTGAATACCGCGTGGATGCGCGTCGTGATCTTCGTCTACGCGGCCGTGCTCGCGGCCGTGTCCGGCTTCCTGTATGCGCACCTGCAGCGCGCGGTGAACCCGACGCCGTTCGGCCTGAACCACGGGATCGAATTCCTGTTCATGGCCGTGGTCGGCGGTGTGTCGCACGTGTGGGGCGCGGTGCTCGGCGCGGCGATCCTGACCGTGCTGCAGGATTATCTACAGACGCTGCTGCCGAAGCTGCTCGGCTCGGAAGGCAACTTCGAGATCATCGTGTTCGGCGTGCTGATGGTGCTGCTGCTGCAGTACGCGCGCCAGGGCGTATGGCCGTTCGTCGCGAGACTGTTCCCACGCGGGCCGCGCGCGCACGTGCCGGCGCAGGCCGACCCGCTGCCGCAGCGCGCCAAGCCGGTGGCCGGCGAGCCGCTGCTCGTGGTCGACAACGCACGCAAGCAGTTCGGCGGGCTCGTGGCCGTCAACGACGTCAGCTTCGACGTGAAAGCGGGGCAGATCATCGGGCTGATCGGCCCGAACGGCGCGGGCAAGTCGACCACGTTCAACCTCGTGACCGGCGTGCTGAAGCCGACCGGCGGCGCGATCACGTTCCGCGGCGAGCGTATCGACGGGCTGACGTCGCGTCAGATCGTCCGCCGCGGCATCGGTCGCACGTTCCAGCATGTGAAGCTGCTGCCGGCGATGACGGTGCTCGAGAATGTCGCGATCGGTGCCCATCTGCGGGGTCATACGGGCGTGTGGCGCAGCATTGCTCGGCTCAATGCGCATGAGGAAGCGCAGTTGCTGGCCGAAGCGGCGCGCCAGATCCGCCGCGTCGGGCTTGAGAAGCACATGTACGACGAAGCGGGCAGCCTCGCGCTCGGCCAGCAGCGGATTCTCGAAATCGCGCGGGCGCTGTGCTGCGATCCGACGCTGCTGCTGCTCGACGAGCCGGCCGCGGGCCTGCGTTACCAGGAGAAGCAGCAACTCGCCGACCTGCTGCGGCGGCTGAAGGCAGAAGGCATGAGCGTGTTGCTCGTGGAACATGACATGGATTTCGTGATGAACCTCACCGACCGGCTGGTGGTGATGGAGTTCGGCACGCGGATCGCGGAAGGGCTGCCGCAGGATGTGCAGCAGGACCCGGCCGTGCTCGAAGCGTATCTGGGCGGGGTGGAGTGATGACGGACACGACGATGCCGATTCTCGAGGTGCGCGGGCTGGCGGTGCGGTACGGGAAGGTGGAAGCGCTGCACGGTGCGGCGATCAAGGTCGGGGCGGGGCAGATCGTCAGCGTGATCGGCCCGAACGGTGCCGGCAAATCGACGCTGCTGAACGCGATCATGGGGGCACTCCCGGTAACGGGGCACGCGTCGGGGGCGGTCGTATATCGCGGCAACGATGTTGGCGCCTTGCCGGTCGAGCAGCGCGTCGCGCGCGGGATGTGCCTCGTACCGGAAAAGCGTGAGCTGTTCAGCACGATGACGGTCGAGGACAACCTCGTGCTCGGCGCGTACCGGCGCAAGCAGGCGGGGGAAGCGAACTTCCTCGATCAGCTCGACCACGTGTTCGCGCTATTCCCGCGGCTGAAGGAGCGCCGCAGGCAGGCGGCCGGCACGCTGTCCGGCGGCGAGCGGCAGATGTTGGCGGTCGGTCGTGCGCTGATGGGCAAGCCCGACCTGCTGATGCTCGACGAACCGAGCCTCGGGCTGGCGCCGCTGATCGTGAAGGAGATCTTTCATATCATCAGCGCGTTGCGCGGCACCGGCGTGGCGACGCTACTGATCGAGCAGAACGCACGGGCGGCGTTGCAGATCTCCGACTACGGCTATGTGCTGGAGACGGGCGAGTTCGCGTTGGAAGGGGCGGCTGCCGAGCTTGCGCAGAATCCGCGGGTGATCGAGACGTATCTCGGGTTGACGAAGAAGACGGCTTGATCGCTGATGCGGTGGGGGAAACGGGCGGCGTGTTTCACGTGAAACACGCCGTTTTTGTTTGTGACGTTGGCGGGATCGGTCGCTCGGGATTGGGGGATAAGCCCGACGTAGTCGAGAGAAATACTGTGTCCTTGCCACGGACGCGGATCAGACGAACCAGCGGGGTTGTGCACATGCACGACAATGTGCGTCGAACCACGCATCACACCGCCCAAGCAGGTCCGCCACGACAAGTTGGCCCGCCCACAGCGAAAAAATCGCGGAAATGCACAGGCCCTACCATTCGGACGGCCTTCGGGCGAAAAGCGAACCCGCTATAATTCGGCCCATACATTTCTCTGATAGGTTCGTGCGCAATTCTGCGTACGGAATCCACCATGCTTTTTCCCACAGAATTTGACGTCATCGTCGTCGGTGGCGGTCATGCCGGCACGGAAGCCGCGCTGGCGTCCGCCCGCATGGGCGCAAAGACCCTGCTGCTGACCCACAACATCGAAACGCTCGGGCAGATGAGCTGCAATCCGTCGATCGGCGGCATTGGCAAGGGCCATCTGGTCAAGGAAGTCGACGCGCTGGGCGGCGCGATGGCCGCCGCGACGGACGAAAGCGGTATTCAGTTCCGGATCCTCAATTCGTCGAAGGGCCCGGCCGTGCGCGCGACGCGTGCGCAGGCCGACCGCATCCTGTACAAGGCCGCGATCCGCCATCGTCTCGAAAATCAGCCGAACCTGTGGCTGTTCCAGCAGGCCGTCGACGACCTGATGGTCGAAGGCGACCGCGTGGTCGGCGCCGTCACGCAGATCGGCATCCGTTTCCGCGCGCGCGCGGTCGTGCTGACGGCCGGTACGTTCCTCGACGGCAAGATCCACGTCGGGCTGAACAACTACACGGGCGGTCGCGCGGGCGATCCGGCGGCCGTGTCGCTGTCGTCGCGCCTGAAGGAACTGAAGCTGCCGCAGGGCCGCTTGAAGACCGGTACGCCGCCGCGTATCGACGGCCGCACGATCGACTTCTCGAAGCTCGATGAGCAGCCGGGCGACCTCGATCCGATCCCCGTGTTCTCGTTCCTGGGCCGCGCGGAGCAGCATCCGCGGCAACTGCCGTGCTGGGTCACGCATACGAACGAGCGCACGCACGACATCATTCGCGGCGGTCTCGACCGGTCGCCCATGTACACAGGCGTGATCGAAGGCGTGGGCCCGCGCTATTGCCCGTCGATCGAAGACAAGATCCACCGTTTCGCGTCGAAGGAATCTCACCAGATCTTCCTGGAGCCGGAGGGGCTGACGACCAACGAGTTCTATCCGAACGGAATCTCGACGAGCCTGCCGTTCGACGTCCAGCTCGAGCTCGTGCATTCGATGCGCGGCCTGGAAAACGCGCATATCCTGCGCCCCGGTTACGCGATCGAATACGACTACTTCGACCCGCGTGCGCTGAAGGCGTCGCTCGAGACGAAGGCGATCAACGGGCTGTTCTTTGCGGGCCAGATCAACGGTACGACCGGCTACGAAGAAGCGGCTGCGCAGGGCTTGCTGGCCGGCCTCAATGCGGGCCGCTACGTGCAGGAGAAGGATGCGTGGTGCCCGCGTCGCGACCAGGCCTATCTGGGCGTGCTGGTCGACGATCTCGTCACGCGCGGCGTGGCCGAGCCGTACCGGATGTTCACGAGCCGGGCCGAATACCGCCTGAGCCTGCGTGAAGACAATGCCGACATGCGCCTGACCGAGATTGGCCGCGAGCTGGGGCTGGTCGACGACGTCCGCTGGGACGCTTTCAGCCGGAAACGCGACGCTGTTTCACGTGAAACCGAACGCCTGAAGTCGACGTGGGTCACGCCGAAGACGCTGCCGGCGGAGGAGGCGACGGCGTTGCTCGGCAAGGCAATCGACCACGAATACAGCCTCGCGGAGCTGCTGCGTCGCCCGGGTGTCAGCTACGACGGTGTGTGCGGGCTGAAGGGCGGAGAGTGTGGCCCCGCGGAGCCGCTGACGGACGACTCGGTGCTGCTCGAGCAGATCAAGGAACAGGTCGAGATCGGCATCAAGTATCAGGGCTATATCGAGCGCCAGGCATCCGAGATCGAACGCAACGACGCGAACGAGAACACACGCCTGCCGGACGGTATCGATTATCGCGAGGTCCGTGGTTTGTCGTTCGAGGTCAGCCAGAAGCTCAACGAGTTCCGGCCGGAAACGATCGGGCAGGCGTCGCGTATCTCGGGCGTCACGCCGGCGGCAATCTCGCTGCTGATGGTGCACCTGAAGCGTCGCGGCCTGGGCCGCCGTAACGGCATGGCCGCAGAGGCCGCGGAGCAGGGGGACGGCACCGTCCCGACGCAACAATGACGGCGCGTCGCGCGCCGGCGGTTAATCGGGACGTACTGGAACAGATGCTCGTCGAAGGCACGGCGGCACTGGACCTCGCGCTGACGGATACGCAGCGCACCCAGCTACTCGACTATGTCGCGCTGCTCGGCAAGTGGAATGCGGTCTACAACCTGACCGCGATCCGCGACCCGAAGCAGATGCTGATCCAGCATATCCTCGACTCGCTTTCCATCGTCCCGCATCTGCGTGGCCGTGCGTCGGCGCGTGTGCTCGACGTCGGCTCGGGTGGCGGGCTGCCCGGTATCGTGCTGGCGATCGTCGAGCCGGGCTGGCAGGTCACGCTGAACGATATCGTGCAGAAGAAGTCGGCCTTCCAGACGCAGATGCGCGCGGAGCTGAAGCTCGCGAACCTGTCGGTCGTGACCGGCCGTGTCGAATCGCTGCGGCCGGGGGGCGAAGTGCCGGAAAAATTCGACATCATCGTATCCCGCGCTTTCGCGGATCTGTCCGACTTCGTTAAACTTGCTCGTCATCTGGTCGCGCCGGGCGGATCGATCTGGGCGATGAAGGGCGTTCACCCGGACGACGAGATTGCGCGGTTGCCGGAAGGCAGCCGCGTCAAGCAGACGATCCGGCTGGCGGTACCGATGCTCGATGCGGAGCGGCATTTGTTCGAAGTGGCCGTCGACGACGCGAATTGAAGGCGCGCGGTAGCGCGCCGTTTGTTTGAAGGTAAAGGGAACACACCAACGATGGCAAAGATCTTCTGCGTTGCGAACCAGAAGGGGGGCGTCGGCAAGACGACGACATCGGTCAATCTCGCCGCAAGCCTTGCAGCGCAGGAGCAACGCGTCCTGTTGATCGATCTCGACCCGCAGGGCAACGCGACGATGGGCAGCGGGATCGACAAGGCCGCCTGCGAAGCGACCGTGTACGAAGTGCTGGTCGACGGCGTGTCGGTGACCGACGCGCGCGTGCGTCCGGAAGGCGTCACCTATGACGTGCTCCCCGCGAACCGCGAGCTGTCCGGCGCCGAGATCGAACTGATCAGCATCGACAACCGCGAGCGCCGCCTGAAGGCCGCGCTCGAGCGCGTCGCCGACGACTACGATTTCGTCCTGATCGATTGCCCGCCGACGCTGTCGCTGTTGACGCTGAACGGCCTGTGCGCGGCGCATGGCGTCGTGATCCCGATGCAGTGTGAGTACTTCGCACTGGAAGGGTTGTCGGACCTCGTCAACACGATCAAGCAGGTTCACGCGAACATGAACCGCGACCTGAAGATCATCGGCTTGCTGCGCGTGATGTTCGATCCGCGCATCACGCTGCAGCAGCAAGTCTCCGATCAACTGAAAGCGCACTTCGGCGACAAGGTGTTCGACGTGGTGATTCCGCGCAACGTGCGCCTGGCGGAAGCGCCGAGTTACGGGTTGCCGGGCGTCGTGTTCGACCGCAGCTCGCGCGGTGCGCAGGCGTATCTCCAATTCGGTGCCGAGATGATCGAGCGCGTGCGCGCGTTCGAGGTGTCGTGATCCGGACATGAGCGAAGCGAGGAAGAAAGACATGAACGCGGTACCAAAGAAGAAGGGCTTGGGACGTGGCCTCGAAGCGCTGCTCGGCGGCAGTGCCGATATCACCGAAGCGGTGAAGATCGAAGGGGCACCGAACACGCTCGCGCTCGGCAAGCTGCAAGCCGGCAAGTACCAGCCGCGCACGCGGATGGACGAGGGCAGCCTGCAGGAGCTGGCGGCAAGCATTCGCGCCCAGGGCGTCATGCAGCCGATCCTGGTACGGCCTATTTCATCAGACAAATACGAGATCATCGCGGGCGAGCGGCGTTTCCGCGCGGCGCGCCTGGCCGGCCTCGACGAAGTGCCGGTGCTCGTGAAGGACGTATCCGATCAGGCTGCCGCGGCGATGGCGCTGATCGAGAACATCCAGCGCGAGGACCTGAATCCGCTTGAAGAAGCGCACGGCATCCAGCGTCTGCTCGACGAGTTCGGCTTCACGCACGAACAGGCGGCCGAATCGGTCGGCCGTTCGCGCAGCGCGGTATCGAACCTGCTGCGCCTGCTGAACCTCGCGTCGCCGGTGCAGACGATGCTGCTGGCCGGCGATCTCGACATGGGGCACGCACGCGCGCTGCTTGCCGTCGACGCGGCCACGCAGATCACGCTCGCGCATCAGGTGGTCAACAAGCGCATGTCGGTGCGCGAGACCGAGAAGCTCGTCGCGCACACGACGAAGGAAGCCCCGGCCGTGAAGGCGCGTGCGAAGGACGATGGCGGCCGCGATACGCGTCGCCTCGAAGAGGAGTTGTCCGACCTGCTCGCGTCGACGGTGAAGATCAAGCTCGGCCGCCGCGGGCGAGGGCAGGTGCTGATCGACTTCGGCAACCTCGACGCGCTCGAGGGCATTCTCGCGCGTCTGCGCGGCAACGTCGCGACCGAAGAGTAACGGGCAACCCATGACGCAAAAGGGTGCACCGGCGCCGCGCCGGTGGCTCGGCTGGCTTGCGCAGGAACCGGTACTGTCGGTGCTTGCGCTTGGCCTGATCGTGCTGCAATGGGTGCGTCCGCAACCATTTTCGGTGCTCGCGGATCGGGTCGACTGGCAGACGGTCGCGACACTCGCGGGCCTGCTGATGCTGACCAAGGCGCTCGAGCTGTCCGGCTGCCTGATGTGGCTCGCGCATCGCATCGTGCATCACGTGCATTCGGAACGCGGGCTCGCGATGCTGCTCGTCGGCTTCGCCGCGGTGCTGTCGATGTGGCTCACCAACGACGTCGCGCTGTTCGTCGTCGTGCCGTTGATGGTATCGCTGCGCGCGCTGACGCCGCTGCCGTTCCGGCGGCTCGTGATCGTCGTCGCGCTAGCCGTCAACGCGGGGTCCGTCGCGACACCGCTCGGCAATCCGCAGAATCTTTTCCTGTGGCAATTGAGCGGCGTGTCGTTCGGCCGTTTCGTGGTCACGCTCGGCCCGCTCGCCCTCGCGCTGATGGCGCTGCTGCTCGCGCTGACCGCATTGATGTTCCGCGCGAAGCCGCTCGACCTGTCCGGCGACGCCGTTGCGCTTCCCGTCCAGCGCATGCAGGCGCTGATCGCGGCCGTGCTGTTCGCCGCGTTCGTGCTGCTCGCCGATGCGCATCATCCGCTGCCGGGCCTCGTCGGCGTCGCCGTCGTGCTGCTTGCCGTCAAACGCGACGCAGTCCTGAAGATCGACTGGCTTCTGCTGCTGATCTTCGTGCTGATGTTCGTCGTGTTGCGCAGCGCGGCCGCGCTGCCCGTCGTGCACGACGCGATCGCGCACGCGCAGCTCGATTCGCCGCTGCGCGTCTATGCGGCCGGCGCCGTGCTGTCACAGGTGATCAGCAACGTACCGGCCGCGATCCTGCTGTCGGAGTTCACGCACGACTGGCGCGCGCTTGCATTCGGCGTATCGGTCGGCGGCTTCGGGTTCGCGATCGGTTCGCTCGCGAACCTGATCGCGGTGCGTCTCGCGAAGGAGCCGCGCATGTGGCTGCCGTTCCACCTCGTGTCGATTCCGTTCGCGCTGGTGAGCGCGGCGCTCGGCGCGTGGCTGCTCGTGCACGGTTGAACGCGGCGGCGCAGGGAAGCCGTTCGAGCGACGGGTTGGGCGCACGGCATTCACGCTGATCGATGGTTGTTGATAAGTGCCGCCATCCACAGTCGAACATCTGTGGCGGCGCGACAACTGACCGGATGAATCGCTGCGTGAACATCCTGTCGAATTTCGCGCGCGGCGCGATGGTTGGGCCGCGGCGTCTCGCTTGTTCCCGAGCATCGGGGCGAATCGTTTCCGCCGGCTGCGTTGCAGCGAATTCCCGACGGCAATCGCGCCGCTTCGTCCTGGCCCGTATCGGGTATCGTTTCCCGCCGTTTCCCCCGTCACCTGACTTTTTCGCGCAAGAACTACCGGTGCTGAAAACCGACCTTACAACTGTCATCGTACGTCGCCGAATCGCATGTTTTTTCACATCATGAGGCGTCGTTTTATGCAGGTTTTTGTCGCGTCTAAAGCCTTGAATCACTTGCAACTATCGCTTACAATCGCCCGGATTTGTTAGCTAGGCACCCCTGAAAGCTTTCAGAAAGCTTGGGGTCGGGTTCAGGGATTTCAGCGGAAGATTGCGATGGCGGGTCAGGCGCCGGACGACAGGCACGATGATCAGCGCACGCAACGCACCGCTTCGGCGGCCGGCGAGCGGCGTGAACCCGACGATGACTGGGATGTCGAGCAGCAAGACAACAACATCGTTCCGCTGACGCGGGCAGAGGCCGAAAGGCTGTTCGGCCCGAACGTGAGCAAGCCCTCGCGCGTGACCCCCTACAAGGTGGTATTCGCGCAAGTGGTCCTGTCCCTGGTTGCAACGCTGGCGTGGTGGCTGTTTTCGAAGTCGCCGGGCGCCGCTGCGCAATCCGCGTTTCTGGGCGGAGCGATCGGCTGGGTACCCAGTGCGGTATTCGTGGCACGACTGAAGGCAGGTGGCTCGGCCACCGTGATGAGCTGGGTGATGGGCGAAGCCCTGAAACTCGCTCTGACGATCGGGATGTTCACCGCGGTGGCGTTCGGCTGGGCCGGCGTGCACTGGGTGCCGTTCCTCGTCACGTACCTCGTCGTGCTGAAGACGTACTGGATCGCGCTGGCCTGGCGGTAAGGAACAAGCAGCGTGCGGTTTCGACAACGAACCGCACCGGCCCGTTCCCGCAATAGCGTGTTGCGGAACGGGGCAAAACGATTTTCGACAATTTGGGTGGCATTAACGATATGGCAGCTAGCGAAGGCACGCGCGGTCCGGATCCGTCCGAGTACATTGCGCACCACTTGCAGAATTTCTCCACCTCGCATCAGACGTCGATTTTCGATATCCACGTCTGGAATCTCGACACGCTGTTCTGGTCGATCGTATGCGGCATCGTGACGATCGTCCTGCTGCGTCTGGCCGCCCGCAAGGCGACCTCGGGCGTGCCCGGTCGCTTCCAGTGCGCGATCGAGATGCTCGTCGAAATGGTCGAGGATCAATCGAAGGCCATCGTCCACGGCAATCGCACCTTCATCGCGCCGCTCGCCCTCACGGTGTTCGTGTGGGTCGCGCTGATGAACTCCCTCGACTTCCTCCCGGTCGACCTGCCGGGCCGCGTGATCGGCCTGCTCGGTCTGTCGGACGTGATTTCCCACCATCGCATCGTTCCGACGGCCGACCTGAACGGCACGCTCGGCATCGCGCTCGGCGTGTTCGTCCTGATGATCTACTACAGCATCAAGATCAAGGGCGCGGGCGGCTTTGTGCATGAGCTGCTGTCGGCCCCGTTCGGCGCCCACCCGCTGCTGTGGATCCCTAACCTCGCGCTCAACATCGTCGAATATCTCGCAAAGACCGTCTCCCTCGGTATGCGGTTGTTCGGCAACATGTACGCGGGTGAGCTGTTGTTCCTGTTGATCGCCCTGCTCGGCAGCATGTGGAGCTTCGGTGGCGACGCAACGTTCCTCGGCTTCGTTGGTCACGTGATCGCGGGTAGCGTCTGGGCAATCTTCCACATCCTGATTGTTCTGTTGCAGGCATTCATTTTCATGATGCTGACGCTGGTGTATCTCGGCCAGGCGCACGACAAGCACTAAGCGCGGCGTGCAACAAAGAGTCTTCGTTTTAGTTTTTTAATTCTCAGTTCCAAGTCTTTTCACAAAGGAGTGATCATGCAAGCTTACATCGCCAACATCCAGGGTCTGACCGCCATCGGTATCGGCATCATCATCGGCCTGGGTGCAATCGGCGCCTGTATCGGTATCGCGCTGATGGGTGGCAAGTACATCGAAGCCTGCGCACGTCAGCCGGAACTTATCAACCCGCTGCAAACGAAGATGTTCCTGCTGGCCGGTCTGATCGACGCTGCATTCCTGATCGGCGTGGGTGTCGCAATGCTGTTCGCGTTCGCGAACCCGCTCCTGTCGAAGCTCGCAGGCTAAGGTTCCTCGGAAATATGCGTCCGGCGTGAGCCGGCGCAGGGCGGAACGGAGACTTGGGGCGCTGATCGAATGCAACTCGATGAGCGCCTTACCGTTTCATTTTTCCGGAATAGCAGATAAGGAAACACCGTGAATCTCAACGCAACTCTGTTTGCGCAAATGGTCGTGTTCCTGGTCCTCGCGTGGTTCACGATGAAATTCGTGTGGCCGCCGTTGATCAACGCCCTCGACGAACGTTCGAAGAAGATCGCCGACGGCCTCGCCGCCGCGGAGAAGGGCAAGGCGGAACTCGACGCAGCGCACAAGCGCGTGGACCAGGAACTCGCGCAGGCCCGCAACGACGGCCAGCAGCGCATCGCCGACGCTGAGAAGCGTGCGCAGGCGGTCGCCGAGGAAATCAAGGCCAACGCCCAGGCTGAAGCCGCCCGCATCGTCGCCCAGGCGAAGGCGGAAGCAGAACAGCAAATCGTGAAGGCGCGCGAAGCGCTGCGTGGCGAAGTCGCCGCGCTGGCCGTGAAGGGCGCCGAGCAGATCCTGAAGCGCGAAGTCGATCAAACGGCCCACGCCCAACTGCTGAATCAACTGAAAGCCGAGCTCTGATCATGGCCGAACTTGCAACCATCGCCCGCCCTTACGCAGAAGCGCTGTTCCGCGTGGCCGAGGGCGGTGACATCGCCGCCTGGTCCACGCTCGTGCAAGAGCTGGCCCAGGTTGCGCGTCTGCCGGAAGTGCTGTCGGTCGCGTCGAGCCCGAAGGTGACGCGCACGCAAGTAGCCGAGCTGCTGCTTGCTGCGGTGAAGTCGCCGCTCGCGGCCGGCGCCGAAGCGAAGAACTTCGTGCAGATGCTGGTCGACAATCATCGCATCGCGCTGCTGCCGGAAATTGCCGAGCAGTTCGAGGCGCTCAAGAACGAACGTGAAGGTGCAGCCGACGCCGAGATCGTGAGCGCGTTCCCGCTGAACGGCGCGGATCTCGACAGTCTCGTCTCGGGCCTCGAACGCAAGTTCAAGCGCAAGCTGAAACCGACGGTCGAAGTCGATTCGTCGCTGATCGGCGGCGTGCGCGTGACGGTCGGCGACGAAGTGCTCGACACCTCGGTTCGCGCGCGCCTCGCATCGATGCAGGCTGCCTTGACCGCCTGAGCGCCACGCCGGCACGCAACAGAATTGACTATCAGGAGCGAATAATGCAACTCAATCCCTCTGAGATCAGCGAGCTGATCAAGAGCCGGATCCAGGGCCTTGAAGCGAGCGCAGACGTTCGCAACCAGGGCACCGTGATCTCCGTGACCGACGGTATCGTGCGTATCCACGGCCTGTCGGACGTGATGCAGGGCGAAATGCTCGAGTTTCCGGGCAACACGTTCGGTCTCGCGCTGAACCTCGAGCGCGACTCGGTCGGCGCGGTGATTCTCGGCGAATACGAACACATCTCGGAAGGCGACATCGTCAAGACGACGGGCCGCATTCTCGAAGTCCCGGTCGGCCCGGAACTCGTCGGCCGCGTGGTCGACGCGCTCGGCAACCCGATCGACGGCAAGGGCCCGGTCAACGCGAAGCTGACCGACGCGATCGAAAAGATCGCCCCGGGCGTGATCTGGCGCAAGTCGGTGTCGCAGCCGGTGCAGACGGGCATCAAGTCGATCGACGCGATGGTGCCGATCGGCCGTGGCCAGCGTGAGCTGATCATCGGCGACCGTCAGTGCGGCAAGACCGCGGTGGCGCTCGACGCGATCATCAACCAGAAGGGCAAGGACCTGATCTGTATCTACGTCGCGATCGGCCAGAAGGCTTCGTCGATCATGAACGTGGTGCGCAAGCTCGAGGAAACGGGCGCGCTGGAATACACGATCGTCGTCGCCGCTTCGGCGTCGGATTCGGCTGCGATGCAGTACCTGGCACCGTACGCCGGCTGCACGATGGGCGAATACTTCCGCGACCGCGGCCAGGACGCGCTGATCATCTATGACGACTTGACCAAGCAGGCCTGGGCATACCGTCAGATCTCGCTGCTGCTGCGCCGCCCGCCGGGCCGTGAAGCGTACCCGGGCGACGTGTTCTATCTGCACTCGCGTCTGCTCGAGCGTGCGGCTCGCGTGTCGGAAGAGTACGTCGAGAAGTTCACGAACGGCGAAGTGAAGGGCAAGAGCGGCTCGCTGACGGCACTGCCGGTCATCGAAACGCAGGCAGGCGACGTGACCGCGTTCGTTCCGACGAACGTGATCTCGATTACCGACGGCCAGATCTTCCTGGAAACCGACCTGTTCAACGCAGGCATCCGCCCGGCAATCAACGCCGGCGTGTCGGTGTCGCGCGTCGGCGGCGCCGCTCAGACGAAGGTCGTGAAGAAGCTGTCGGGCGGTATCCGTACCGACCTCGCGCAGTACCGTGAACTGGCTGCATTCGCGCAGTTCGCATCGGACCTCGACGAAGCGACCCGCAAGCAGCTCGAGCGCGGCCGCCGCGTGACGGAACTGCTGAAGCAGCCGCAGTACCAGCCGCTGCAGGTCTGGGAACTGGCCGTGTCGCTGTACGCCGCGAACAACGGCTACCTCGACGATCTCGACGTCAAGCAAGTGCTGCCGTTCGAGAAGGGCCTGCGCGACAACCTGAAGACCAGCCACGCTGACCTCATCAAGCGTATCGAAGACACCAAGGATCTCTCGAAGGACGACGAAGGCGCGCTGCGCGCGGCGATCGAAGCCTTCAAGAAGTCCGGTGCCTATTGATCCGCGAGTGACACACCGACGCCGCGCGGGTGCTGATGCGCCCGCGCCGCTTCGGTGAGCGATGCATGAGCCCCGAGTAAAGCGCTAAAGCGCTAACTCGGGGCGCAAAGGAGCAAGCTATGGCTGGAATGAAGGAAATTCGCGGCAAGATCAAGAGCGTGCAGAACACGCGCAAGATCACGAAGGCGATGGAGATGGTGGCTGCATCGAAGATGCGTCGCGCGCAGGAACGCATGCGCGCCGCTCGTCCGTATGCGGACAAGGTCCGTGCCATCGCCGCGCACATGAGCCGTGCGAACCCGGAGTACCGCCACCCGTTCATGGTGGCGAACGACGGCGCGCAGACGGCCGGCATCATCCTCGTCACGACGGACAAGGGTCTGTGCGGTGGTCTGAACACCAACGTGCTGCGTGCGACGGTGCAGAAGTTCAAGGAGCTGGAAGAGAAGGGCCAGAAGGTCGAAGCCACCGCGATCGGCGGCAAGGGCCTCGGGTTCCTGAACCGCTTCGGCGCGAAGGTGATGTCGCAGGTCGTGCACCTCGGCGACACCCCGCACCTGGACAAGCTGATCGGCGCCGTGAAGACGCAGCTCGATCTGTACTCGGAAGGCAAGCTGTCGGCGGTTTATATCGCTTACACGCGCTTCGTCAACACGATGAAGCAGGAAGCCGTGATCGAGCAGCTGCTGCCGCTGTCGTCGGAACACTTCGAAGCCGATGACGGTACGCCGGCGACGTCGTGGGATTACATCTACGAGCCGGACGCGCAGGCAGTCGTCGACGAACTGCTCGTGCGTTACGTCGAGGCGCTGGTGTACCAGGCGGTCGCGGAAAACATGGCGTCCGAGCAATCGGCGCGCATGGTCGCGATGAAGGCCGCGTCCGACAACGCGAAGACGGTGATCAGCGAACTGCAGCTCGTATACAACAAGAGCCGTCAGGCCGCGATCACGAAAGAACTGTCGGAGATCGTCGGCGGCGCAGCCGCTGTTTAAGCGCGCGCCCGGGACGACAACTGCGCCTTTGCGCGAGTAAAGAATCAGGTATTTAAAGGAAAAGCGATGAGTACTGCTGCTTTGGTAGAAGGCAAGATCGTACAGTGCATCGGCGCCGTTATCGACGTGGAATTCCCGCGCGACAGCATGCCGAAGATCTACGACGCGCTCATTCTCGATGGCTCGGAACTGACGCTCGAAGTCCAGCAGCAGCTGGGTGACGGCGTGGTCCGTACCATTTGTCTGGGTGCATCCGACGGCCTGCGCCGCGGCCTGACCGTGAAGAACACGGCGAAGCCGATCTCGGTGCCGGTCGGCAAGCCGACCCTCGGTCGTATCATGGACGTGCTCGGCCGTCCGATCGACGAAGCCGGCCCGATCGAAAGCGAAACGACGCGTTCGATCCACCAGAAGGCACCGGCGTTCGACGAACTGTCGCCGTCGACCGAACTGCTCGAAACGGGTATCAAGGTCATCGACCTGATCTGCCCGTTCGCGAAGGGCGGCAAGGTTGGCCTGTTCGGCGGTGCTGGCGTGGGCAAGACCGTCAACATGATGGAGCTCATCAACAACATCGCGAAGGAACACGGCGGTTACTCCGTGTTCGCGGGCGTGGGCGAGCGTACCCGTGAAGGGAACGACTTCTACCACGAAATGAAGGACTCGAACGTTCTCGACAAGGTCGCGCTGGTGTACGGCCAGATGAACGAGCCGCCGGGCAACCGTCTGCGCGTCGCGCTGACCGGCCTGACGATGGCCGAGCACTTCCGTGACGAAGGCCTCGACGTGCTGTTCTTCGTCGACAACATCTATCGTTTCACGCTGGCCGGTACCGAAGTGTCGGCACTGCTCGGCCGTATGCCGTCGGCAGTGGGCTATCAGCCGACGCTGGCTGAAGAAATGGGCAAGCTGCAAGAGCGCATCACGTCGACCAAGAAGGGCTCGATTACGTCGGTTCAGGCCGTGTACGTCCCTGCGGACGACTTGACCGACCCGTCGCCGGCGACCACCTTCGGCCACCTGGATGCAACCGTCGTTCTGTCGCGTGACATCGCTTCGCTGGGTATCTACCCGGCGGTCGACCCGCTCGACTCGACGTCGCGCCAGATCGACCCGAACGTGATCGGTGAAGAGCACTACTCGATCACCCGTCGCGTTCAGCAGACGCTGCAGCGCTACAAGGAACTGCGCGACATCATCGCGATTCTGGGCATGGACGAACTGTCGCCGGAAGACAAGCTGTCGGTCGCGCGTGCGCGTAAGATCCAGCGTTTCCTGTCGCAGCCGTTCCACGTCGCTGAAGTGTTCACGGGCTCGCCGGGCAAGTACGTGCCGCTGAAGGAAACGATCCGCGGCTTCAAGATGATCGTCGACGGCGAGTGCGACCACCTGCCGGAACAGGCGTTCTACATGGTCGGCACGATCGACGAAGCCTTCGAAAAGGCCAAGAAGATCTCGTAAGGGTTCGAGTGAGTCGCACGGCGCGTGCTAGTCGGGATTAACAGTCGGACTGATAATCCCGGCCGGTCGCGCCGACCGCAATACGCTCAATCCGCCGTGCATGGGATCGGCGCAGGCGCGCAAGTGCCCGCTCCGATCGACAGGAGTCGATATGGCAACCATCAAAGTAGACGTCGTCAGCGCGGAAGAGCAGATCTTCTCGGGCGAGGCGAAATTCGTCGCGCTGCCGGGCGAAACGGGTGAGCTGGGTATTCTGCCGGGTCACACGCCGCTGATCACCCGGATTCGTCCGGGTGCGGTGCGCATCGAAGTCGAGGGCGGCAACGACGAATTCGTGTTCGTCGCGGGCGGCATTCTCGAAGTGCAGCCGGGCGCCGTGACGGTGCTCGCCGATACCGCGATCCGCGGCAAGGACCTCGACGCGGCGAAAGCCGAGGAAGCGCGCAAGCGTGCCGAGGAAACGCTGCAGAACGCGAAGTCGGATCTCGACCTCGCGAAAGCGCAATCCGAGCTCGCGACCGCGATGGCGCAGCTCGAGGCGATCCAGCGTCTGGCGAAGATTCGCAGCCGGCACTGAGCCGCGCCGCGTATCCCGCGAAAGAAAGCAGCCTTCGGGCTGCTTTTTTTTCGCCCGCGGTTTCGCCCGCGTTCCGTCCGCGCTTCGTCCGCATTTCGTCGGAGTTTTGCGGGTCGGATCATTCCGTCCGGTCGTGCTATTTCAACCGCCCGTCGCGATTCGATGTCAGAGTATCGTCAGCGGAGCGCGTCATCATCCGCGGTGAGGCCCCCCGTCGCGATCGTTGCGGCGAAGGCGCGCGCAGCAGGCGCGCGCGGGCCGATCAGACAAGAACGGACGGAGACATCGATGGCAGCAGACCTTGGCAAGGGGGCGCTGATCGCGCCCGAGAACGGCTTGTCGTACGTGCGCGGCGCGACCGACGTGCCGCTATCCGACGCGACGATCGGCCGGTTTCTGCTCGACACGGCTGGCCGCTTTCCCGACCGTCCGGCCGTCGTGTTCCGCGAGCAGCAGGTGCGCTGGACCTGGCGCGCGTTCGCGAACGAGGTCGACGTGCTGGCCGCGGGGCTCGCCGCGCTCGGGATCGTGAAGGGCGACTGCGTCGGCATCTGGTCGCCGAACCGCAGCGAATGGCTGCTCACGCAGTTCGCGACGGCGCGGATCGGCGCGGTGCTCGTCAACATCAACCCGGCCTACCGGCTGTCGGAACTCGAATACGCGCTGAACAAGGTCGGCTGCAAGGCCGTGATCGCGGCCGAGCGCTTCAAGCGCTCCGCGTACGTCGAGATGTTGCAGACCCTCGCGCCGGAGCTCGCGACCGCGACGCCGGGCGACCTGCACGCGGCGCGCGTGCCGAACCTGCGCACGATCGTGTCGATGGGCGACGTGGCGCCGGCCGGCATGTTCCGCTTCGCGGACGTGATGGCGCGCGGCCGCCGGGCCGTCGATCCCGCGCTGCTCGACGCGCTCGGCGCAACGCTGTCGGCCAACGATCCGATCAACATCCAGTTCACGAGCGGCACGACCGGCAGCCCGAAGGGCGCGACGCTCACGCACCGCAACGTCGTCAACAACGCGCGCTCGATCGCGATGGCGATGCGTTTCACCGAACAGGATTCGGTCTGCATCCCGGTGCCGCTCTATCACTGCTTCGGGATGGTGCTCGCCGTGCTCGCCTGCGTGTCGACGGGCGCCGCGATGGTGTTCCCCGGCGAGGCGTTCGACCCGGTCGCGACGCTCGCGGCGGTGGCCGAGGAACGCTGCACCGCGCTGCACGGCGTACCGACGATGTTCATCGCGGAGCTCGACCATCCGGAGTTCGCCAAATTCGATCTGTCGACGCTGCGCACCGGGATCATGGCCGGCTCGCCGTGCCCGATCGAGACGATGAAGCGCGTCGTGTCGCAGATGCATTTGTCGGAGATCACGATCGCGTACGGAATGACGGAGACGAGCCCGGTGTCGTTCCAGAGCTCGACCGACGATCCGCTCGAGAAGCGCACGACGACGGTCGGCCGCATCCAGCCGCATCTCGAAGTAAAGATCGTCGATCCGGCTGGCAACATCGTGCCGATCGGATCGACGGGCGAGCTGTGCACGAAGGGCTATTCGGTGATGCTCGGCTACTGGGACGACGACGCGAAGACGCGCGAGGTGCTGGTCGACGGCTGGATGCACACGGGCGACCTCGCGACGCTCGATGCGGACGGCTACTGCAACATCGTCGGCCGTCTGAAGGACATGGTGATTCGCGGCGGCGAGAACGTCTATCCGCGCGAGATCGAGGAATTCCTGTTTCGACATCCGAAGATCCAGAGCGCGCAGGTATTCGGCGTGCCCGATGCGAAGTACGGCGAGGAGCTGTGCGCGTGGATCGTGCTGCGCGCGGACGAGCAGATGACCGAGGACGACGTGCGTGCCTTCTGCCAAGGCCAGATCGCGCACTACAAGATTCCGCGCTATATCCGCTTCGTCGACGAACTGCCGATGACGGTGACGGGCAAGGTGCAGAAATTCGTGATGCGCGAGCGGATGATCGAGGAGCTGAAGCTCGACGTGCAGAAGACGGCTTGAAACGGGGCGGTGCGGGAAAATGCGGGAAAATGCGGGAAAAACGGGGCGGCCTGCGGGTCGCCCTGTGCAGGTCGCTACGTTTTCGATGGACGAAAAAAAGCGGGCTTATTAGCCCGCTAAAAACCACACGCTACGGGGTTAGCGCGAGGAGACCAAAGATGAAACCGGATCCGGCGGGGGCCGGAAACGACTCCAACAGGGATGCCCCTCGGAAGGGCTTCGGTACGTGACCGACTGGCTCGCAGCGCTTCGCGTCCGCTCACACTTGGCACACGAGACCGCATCCGTGTTGAAACCGTTGAGGCCCATTGTGGGCGAATTAATGACCCATGGCGGTAACAAAGTGTTTCAGGTTGTAACGCCCGCCAGATAAGGCTTTCCGGGATTTTTTGCTGTTTTCGGGGTCCTGAAAAAGGTCATATTTACCCATCTTTTCCGCTGTGTTTTCAAGGTATGCGCGCGATGCGTTTTTCACGCGTATCGGGCGCGATGAATTGCCGATTTTCACGCGAGAACGTGCACGGCGCGATCGATACCGCGCATGACGATTCATTCGTCAGAAAGATTTTGAAACGTGATCGGGACGCGGGGAAGTCGGCCATTCGGCCAATTTGGCGGGTCGCGCGCCGCGCATGGGCGCGGCGGCGCGACGCGAAGGTGTAACGGCGACGCATGCCGGCGGCCGACGCAGGCGGGATTTCCGCACTTGGCGGCCGCAGCGGGCGGTGCCCGTCATCGGCCGCCGGTTGCACGCGCGCTTACTTCAGCCACTTGTCCGACAGCGCCTGATATTCACCGGTGGACAGCGCGAGATGCAGCCACTGGTCGACGTATTGCTGGAACACGACGTCGCCGCGCGGCACCATGTACGCCTTCTCGCCAAACTGGAACGGCTTGTCCGGATGCACCGAGCAGAGGCCCGGATTCAGCTTTTGCTGCAGCAGCGTCTCCGACGCATCCGTCACCATCACGTCGGCCTTGCCCGCGAGGATCTGCTTGAAGATCGTCACGTTGTCCGGATAGACGGTCAGGTTCGCGTGCGTGAAGAACTGCTTCGCGAAGCGCTCGTTGGTGCCGCCCGGATTCACGATTACGCGCGTGTCGGGCCGGTCGATCTGCGCGACGCTCTGGTACTTGTCGGCATCCGCGCAGCGCACGATCGGCGTCTTGCCGTCAACCACGTACGGCTGCGTGAAGAACACGCGCTTCTGGCGCTCGAGCGTGGTCGACACGCCGCCCACCGCGATGTCGCACTTCGCGATGAAGTCTTGGGTGAGATTCGGCCAGCTCGTCTTCACGTAATCGGCCTTCACGCCGAGCGATTTCGCGAGCGATTCGGCCATGTCGATGTCGATGCCCTCGAAGCGGCCGTCCGCGCGGTAGTACGAATACGGCTTGTAGTCGCCCGTCGTGCACACGCGCAGCGTGCCGCGCGCCAGCACCTCGTCGAGCCGCGAGCCGGCGCCCGGCGCGCTCGTGGCGGCGCCGGCGGCAGTTTGCGCGTGTGCGGCGGTGCAGCACAGCAACGCGGCCGCGGCCAGCGTGGCGAATGTCTTCATCGGTCTCCTCCTTCATTGGGTTCGATATGAGCGTCCGATCATAACGGAGCCATCGCGCGCGTCATATGGCCGCCATTGCATCGGCCTGCGCGGTCCGACCGCGGCTGTCCGGTAAAATGCCGCTTTGCCTTCGCATCGTCGCTCCTACCGTGGCCCATAACCTGCTCAACGACACCTTCCTGCGTGCGCTTCTGCGCGAGCCGACCGACTACACGCCGATCTGGCTGATGCGCCAGGCCGGCCGCTACCTGCCTGAATACAACGCGACGCGCGCGCGCGCCGGCAGCTTCCTCGGTCTCGCAAAGAATCCCGACTACGCGACCGAGGTGACGCTGCAGCCGCTCGAGCGCTTCCCGCTCGACGCCGCGATCCTGTTCTCGGACATCCTGACGATTCCCGACGCGATGGGGCTCGGCCTCGA
Organism: Burkholderia sp. AU39826; assembly: GCF_020419965.1. NCBI lineage: Bacteria > Pseudomonadati > Pseudomonadota > Betaproteobacteria > Burkholderiales > Burkholderiaceae > Burkholderia > Burkholderia sp. AU39826. Next base: position 57,010 of record NZ_JAIZQG010000020.1, on the reverse strand, counting down.
CTTCCAGGTCGGCGAAGGGCCGAAGTTCGCGCATCCGGTGCGCACCGAGGCCGACGTCGCGAAGCTCGCGGTGCCGGACATCGACGAGACGCTCGGCTACGTGACGGGCGCCGTGCGCGAGATCCGCCGCGCGCTCACCGACGGCCAGGGCCGCCAGCGCGTGCCGCTGATCGGCTTCTCGGGCAGCCCGTGGACGCTCGCGTGCTACATGGTCGAAGGCGGCGGCTCGGACGATTTCCGCACGGTGAAGTCGATGGCGTATTCGCGCCCCGACCTGATGCACCGAATCCTCGACGTGAACGCGCAGGCGGTGGCCGCGTACCTGAACGCGCAGATCGAAGCGGGCGCGCAGGCCGTGATGATCTTCGATACGTGGGGCGGCGCGCTGGCCGACGGCGCGTACCAGCGCTTCTCGCTCGACTATATCCGCCGCGTGGTGTCGCAGCTCAAGCGCGAGCACGATGGCGAGCGCGTGCCGGTGATCACGTTCACGAAGGGCGGCGGGTTGTGGCTCGAGGAGATCGCGGCGACCGGCGTCGACGCGGTCGGGCTCGACTGGACGGTCAACCTCGGTGCCGCGCGCGAGCGCGTCGCGGGGCGCGTGGCGCTGCAGGGCAACCTCGACCCGACGATCCTGTTCGCGCCACCGGCCGCGGTGCGCGAACAGGCGCGCGCGGTGCTCGACAGCTACGGCAACCATCCGGGCCACGTGTTCAACCTCGGGCACGGCATCTCGCAATTCACGTCGCCCGATCACGTCGCCGAGCTCGTCGACGAAGTGCATACCCACAGCCGCGCGATCCGTAGCCGAGCGGCGGGCTGAACGCAAGCGCCGCCATGCTGCGTTGCGGGATGGCGGTGTTTCGTTTTTGAAACTAAACAGGACGCAACCCCGCTCCCGTTGCCGATTCGATGCTTGTCAAGACTTGACTTATACACATTTTCCACGTTGCAGCGCGGTAGAGCCCCGTATCGGTCAATTTGTCTCGCTATGGTTGGGTAATTTGAATAGCAGCCTTATGGAATAAGGCTTCGCGGGACACGGCCGGAAGCGGCGGAAAACAGCGAAAAGCACGGCCCTGCGCGCGTTGCGGCTGTTGAGCGGCGAGTTCTCAACAAAGTTATCCACAGGCTGGGCAGGGTATACGGCGATTCCTAATGCGAATCCAAAACTTAGCGCCGAATCTGAAGTTTTACTTTAAGTTCGCCGTCGCGATGCGGGCGCGGGTGCACGTCGTCCGTCCCCTGCGTGTCGCCGCCGCGGGAGCGTGTCGATGAGCGGCACCTACCTGCGCGTGGCGCTCGACCATCCGCTCGCCACCCTGTTCGACTACCGCTGCGACGTGCAGCCCGCGCCCGTGCCCGGCACGCTGGTGCAGGTGCCGTTCGGCAAGCGGCAGGCCGTCGGGCTCGTCTGCGAAGTCACCACTCACACCGATGTGCCGCCATCGCGGCTGCGCGCGGTCGATGCGATCTGTGCCGACCTGCCGCCGCTGTCGGCGGACTGGCTCGCGCTCGTGTCGTTCGCCGCCGACTACTATCAGCGCGGGCGTGGCGAGGTCGCGTTGCCGGCGCTGCCGCAAGCGCTGCGCGACGCCGGGCGCTGGGGGCGGCTGCTCGCGCCGGAAGTGCGCTACCGGCCGACCGAAGCCGGCCGCGCTGCGCTGCCCGATGCGTTGCCCGCGCGCGGCGCCGCGCTGCGCCGGCTCGCGCAGGCGCTGGTCGACACCGGCTCGCTGACGCTGCCCGACGCGCGCGCGCTGCATCCGAAGGCGGCCGCGACGCTCGACGACTGGGCGGCGCGCGGCTGGGTCGACGCCGAGGAGATCGGCTGGGCCGATGCGCCTGTGGTCAACCCTGTGGATAACCTGTCGACAAGCAGTGGACGGGCTGTGCCGCCGGCGTTGACGGACCAGCAGGCCGAGGCGCTCGACGCGATCCGCGCGGCGCGGGGCTTCGCGCCGTTCCTGCTGCACGGCGTGACGGGCAGCGGCAAGACCGAGGTGTACCTGCACGCGCTCGCGTCGCTGCTCGACGCGCGGCCGGATGCGCAGGCGCTCGTGCTCGTGCCCGAAATCAACCTGACGCCGCAATTCGAGGCCGCGTTTCGCGCGCGCTTCGCGGGCACGCTCGCCGACGACGCGATCGTCACGCTGCACAGCGGGCTCGCCGAAGGCGAGCGGGCGCGCAACTGGCTCGCCGCGCACACGGGCCGCGCGCGGATCGTGCTCGGCACACGCCTCGCGGTGCTCGCGTCGATGCCGGCGCTCGCGCTGATCGTCGTCGACGAGGAACACGAGCCCGCGTACAAGCAGCAGGAAGGGCTGCGCTATTCGGCGCGCGACCTGGCCGTGTGGCGCGCGAAGCACCTGGGCATCACCGTCGTGCTCGGCTCGGCCACGCCATCGCTCGAAAGCTGGTGGCAGGCCGAGCAGGGGCGCTACACGCGGCTCACGCTGTCGCGCCGCGCGGTGGCCGACGCGACGCTGCCGACCGTGCGGCTGATCGATCTCGAAGAGGAGCGGCGGCGCGGGCGTGCGTCGATGGGCGGGCTGTCGGGGCCGCTCGTCGCGGCGCTGAAGGCGCGGCTCGAACGCGGCGAACAGAGCCTCGTGTTCCTGAACCGGCGCGGTTACGCGCCGCAGCTCGCGTGCGACGCATGCGGCTGGGTGGCCGGCTGCCCGCGCTGCAGCGCGTACGTCGTGCTGCACAAGCCCGAGCACGCGCTGCGTTGTCATCACTGCGGCTGGGAAGCGCGCATTCCGCGGTCGTGCCCCGAGTGCGGGAACGTCGACATCGCGCCGCTCGGGCGCGGCACGCAGCGCATCGAGGAGACGCTCGCCGAAGCCGTGCCGGGCGCGCGGATCCTGCGGATCGACGCGGACAGCACGCGCCGCAAGGGCAGCGCGCAGGCGCTCTTTTCCGACGTGCACGCGGGCGAAGTCGACATCCTGGTCGGCACGCAGATGATCGCGAAGGGGCACGACTTCCAGCGCGTGTCGCTCGTCGGCGTGCTCAACGCCGATACCGCGCTGTTCTCGCACGACTTCCGCGCGAGCGAGCGGCTGTTCGCGCAACTGATGCAGGTGAGCGGCCGCGCGGGGCGCGCCGGGCTGCCGGGCGAGGTGATGGTGCAGACGCGCTACCCGCGTCACGCGCTGTACCACGCGCTCGGGCGGCAGGACTACGTGGGCTTCGCGAATTCGACGCTCGGCGAGCGCCGCGACGCGCACCTGCCGCCGTTCGTCTACCAGGCGCTGCTGCGCGCCGAAGGGCGCACGCTCGATGCGGCGCTCGCGTTCCTGCTGCAGGCCGCGGCTGCGTTGCCGGGGCTGCCGGGCGCGGATCGCGTGACCGTGTACGACGCGGTGCCGATGACGATCGTGAAGGTCGCGAACGTCCATCGCGCGCAGCTGCTGCTCGAAAGTGCGTCGCGGGCGGCGCTGCAGCATGCGCTGCGCGCCTGGCAGCCGGAACTGCGCGCGCTGAAGGGTGTGCTGCGGTGGAGCGTCGAGGTCGATCCGCTGGATATCTGAGCGATGCGCCGCGCGACCATCGCGCGACGCGGTGTCCGATACCCCAAGCGTGGGCCGCGCGGCGCCGCCCCGAACGTCTCCAGCGCGTGCCCAACGCGTGCCCAACGCGGGCGCCGCGGCACGTCACCTCATCCAGTGCAACCCGTTCTCGGCCGCTTTCGCGCATGCCGAAGGTTGCACACGCGTGCCGAACCGGCCCGATCAGGGAAAACACCGATCCCCGGACCACGGGCAACCCCTAGGTTGCAACCGCATAAGTGGCTGATTATATTGACTAACTTATGGGTGCAACCCATCTCTTTATTTGGTTGCACCTTTTTATTGCGTGCCGTAGGATTTCGCGCATCCTCTTACACCACACTGCCGGGCTCGCACCGGCGCACGAACCCACCATGGCAAGCACGACTCTCGGCGTCAAGGTCGACGACCTTCTTCGCTCGCGCCTCAAGGACGCCGCCGCGCGTCTCGAGCGCACTCCCCACTGGCTGATCAAGCAGGCGATCTTCGCGTATCTGGAGCGGATCGAGCACGGCCAGTTGCCGCCCGAGCTGTCGGGCCACAGCGGCGTGACGGAGCTCGCTGACGGTCAGTCCGCGGACGGCGACGACGACAACTCGCCGCATCCGTTCCTCGAGTTCGCGCAGAACGTGCAGCCGCAATCGGTGCTGCGCGCGGCGATCACGGCCGCGTACCGCCGCCCGGAACCGGAGTGCGTGCCGTTCCTGCTCGGCCAGGCGCGCTTGCCCGCGAACCTGCAGGCGGACGTGCAGACGCTCGCGACGAAGCTGGTCGAGGCGCTGCGCGAGAAAAGCTCGGGCGGCGGCGTCGAAGGGCTGATCCACGAGTTCTCGCTGTCGAGCCAGGAAGGCGTCGCGCTGATGTGCCTCGCCGAAGCGCTGCTGCGCATTCCCGATCGCGCGACGCGCGACGCGCTGATCCGCGACAAGATCAGCAAGGGCGACTGGCGCTCGCACGTCGGCCACGCGCCGTCGCTGTTCGTGAACGCGGCCACCTGGGGGCTGATGATCACCGGCAAGCTCGTGACGACCAACAGCGAAGCGGGGCTGTCGTCGGCGCTCACGCGCCTGATCGGCCGCGGCGGCGAGCCGCTGATCCGCAAGGGCGTCGACATGGCGATGCGCCTGATGGGCGAGCAGTTCGTCACCGGCGAGACGATTTCCGAAGCGCTCGCGAACAGCCGCAAGTACGAAGCGCGCGGCTTCCGCTACTCGTACGACATGCTCGGCGAAGCGGCGACGACCGAAGAGGACGCGCAGCGCTACTACGCGTCGTACGAACAGGCGATCCACGCGATCGGCAAGGCGGCCGGCGGCCGCGGCATCTACGAAGGCCCGGGCATCTCGATCAAGCTGTCGGCGCTGCACGCGCGCTACTCGCGCTCGCAGCAGGACCGCACGATGAGCGAGCTGCTGCCGCGCGTGCGCGCGCTCGCGCTGCTCGCGCGCCGCTACGACATCGGCCTGAACATCGACGCGGAAGAAGCGGACCGGCTCGAACTGTCGCTCGACCTGCTCGAGGCGCTGTGCTTCGATCCGGAGCTCGCGGGCTGGAACGGCATCGGCTTCGTCGTGCAGGGCTACCAGAAGCGCTGCCCGTTCGTGATCGACTACCTGATCGATCTCGCGCGCCGCAGCCGCCACCGCCTGATGATCCGCCTCGTGAAGGGCGCGTACTGGGATACCGAAATCAAGCGCGCGCAGGTCGACGGCCTCGAAGGCTATCCGGTCTATACGCGCAAGATTTACACCGACGTGTCGTACCTCGCGTGCGCGAAGAAGCTGCTCGCGGCGCCCGACGCGGTCTACCCGCAGTTCGCGACGCACAACGCGTACACGCTGGCCGCGATCTATCACCTGGCCGGCCAGAACTACTACCCGGGCCAGTACGAATTCCAGTGCCTGCACGGGATGGGCGAGCCGCTGTACGAGGAAGTCACGGGCCGCGACAAGCTGAACCGCCCGTGCCGCGTGTACGCGCCGGTCGGCACGCACGAGACGCTGCTCGCGTACCTCGTGCGCCGCCTGCTGGAAAACGGCGCGAACACGTCGTTCGTGAACCGCATCGCCGATAAAACGGTGTCGGTGAAGGAACTGGTCGCCGACCCGGTCGATGAAGCGTCGAAGGTCGTGCCGCTCGGCGCGCCGCACGCGAAGATCCCGCTGCCGCGCAACCTGTACGGCGACGAGCGTCCCAATTCGATGGGCCTCGACCTGTCGAACGAACACCGTCTCGCGTCGCTGTCGTCCGCGCTGCTCGCGAGCGCGCATCACCCGTGGCGCGCGGCGCCGATGCTCGCCGACGACGCGCTCGCCGACGCACCGGCGCGCGACGTGCGCAACCCGGCCGACCAGCGCGACGTGGTCGGTACGGTCAGCGAAGCGACGGCCGAACACGTGAGCGCGGCGCTCGCGCACGCGGTGGCCGCCGCGCCGATCTGGCAGGCGACGCCGGTCGATGCGCGCGCCGATTGCCTGGTGCGCGCGGCCGACCTGCTCGAAGCGCAGATGCACACGCTGATGGGCCTGATCGTGCGCGAAGCCGGCAAGTCGTTGCCGAACGCGATCGCCGAGATCCGCGAAGCGGTCGACTTCCTGCGCTACTACGCGGCGCAGATCCGCGGCGAATTCTCGAACGACACGCACCGTCCGCTCGGCCCCGTGGTCTGCATCAGCCCGTGGAACTTCCCGCTCGCGATCTTCATGGGCCAGGTGGCCGCGGCGCTCGCCGCCGGCAACACGGTGCTCGCGAAGCCGGCCGAACAGACGCCGCTGATCGCCGCGCAGGCCGTGCGGCTGCTGCGCGAGGCCGGCGTGCCGGCCGGCGCGGTGCAACTGCTGCCGGGCACCGGCGAGACCGTCGGCGCGGCGCTGGTCGCCGATCCGCGCACGCGGGCGGTGATGTTCACGGGCTCGACCGAAGTCGCGCGCCTGATCAACAAGACGCTCGCCGCGCGCCTCGACCCGGACGGCAAGCCGATTCCGCTGATCGCCGAGACGGGCGGCCAGAACGCGATGATCGTCGACTCGTCGGCGCTCGCGGAGCAGGTCGTCGCGGACGTGATGCAGTCGTCGTTCGACTCGGCCGGTCAACGGTGTTCGGCGCTGCGCGTTCTGTGTCTGCAGGACGACGTCGCGGACCGCACGCTGACGATGCTCAAGGGCGCGATGCACGAGCTGTCGCTCGGCAACCCCGACCGCCTGTCGACCGACGTCGGCCCGGTGATCGACGCCGAAGCGAAGCAGACGATCGACGCGCACGTCGCGGCGATGAAGGACAAGGGCCATGCGGTCACGCAACTGCCGATGCCCGACGCGTGCGCGCACGGCACCTTCGTGCCGCCGACGCTGATCGAGATCGGCAGCATCGACGAGCTCAAGCGTGAAGTATTCGGCCCCGTGCTGCACGTGGTGCGCTACCGCCGCAGCCAGCTCGACAAGCTGCTCGAGCAGATCCGCGCGACGGGCTACGGGTTGACGCTCGGCATCCACACGCGGATCGACGAGACGATCGCGCACGTGATCTCGAATGCGCACGTGGGCAACATCTACGTGAACCGCAACGTGATCGGCGCGGTGGTCGGCGTGCAGCCGTTCGGCGGCGAAGGGCTGTCGGGCACGGGCCCGAAGGCCGGCGGCGCGCTGTACCTGCAGCGCCTGCTCGCGACGCGTCCGTCGGGCCTGCCGCGCTCGCTCGCGCAGTCGCTGGTGGCGGACGGCGCGACCGAAAGCGATGCGCGCGGCAACCCGGCGGCGGCGCTCGCGACGCTGCGCGACTGGCTGATCGAGCAGCGCGAGCCGGCGCTGGCCGCACGCTGCGACGGCTACCTCGCGCAGGTTCCGGCCGGCGCGACCGCCGTGCTGAGCGGGCCGACGGGCGAGCGAAACACGTATACACTCGGCCCGCGCGGCACGGTGCTGTGTGTCGCGGCGACGCCGGGCGGCGCGCGTGCGCAGTTCGCGGCGGTGCTGGCGACGGGCAACCGCGCGCTGTTCGCCGGCGCGGCGGGCGAGGCGCTGGCGGCCGCGCTGCCGGCGTCGCTGAAGGTGCACGCGGCCGTGCGCAAGCAGGCCGACGCGCCGTTCGACGCGGTGCTGTTCGAGGGCGACAGCGACGAGCTGCAGACGCTCGTGAAGGACGTCGCGCAGCGGCCGGGCCCGATCGTGTCGGTGCAGGGCGTGTCGGCGGGCGCGTTCGAGAACGGTGATGCGGAAGACTACGCGCTCGAACGGCTCCTGACGGAGCGCTCGGTGAGCGTGAATACGGCCGCGGCGGGCGGCAATGCGAATTTGATGACGATCGGCTGATCATCCTTGCCGTTCGGATCAAACAAAGGAAGCGGCAAGGCGATCCCGAAGCTGCTTCATTTACCCTGGTACCAAGGAGATGCTATGCAACACACGATGAAAAAGGTGGCAGGCGCGACGTTCGTCGCGGTCATGTCGCTGGCGGGGACGGCCCATGCGGATGACGTGAAGATCGGTTACGCAGGGCCGATGACGGGCGCGCAGGCGCACTACGGCAAGGATATGCAGAACGGGATCGTGCTCGCGCTGGAAGACTTCAACGCGACGAACCCGAAGATCGGCGGCAAGCCGGTGAAGTTCGTGCTGAGCACGCAGGACGACCAGGCTGACCCGCGCACGGGCACGACGGTCGCGCAGAAGCTGGTCGACGACGGCATCAAGGGCATGCTCGGCCACTTCAACTCGGGCACGACGATTCCCGCCTCGCGCATCTACGCGAACGCGGGCATTCCGGAAATCGCGATGGCGACGGCGCCGGAATACACGCAGCAAGGCTACAAGACGACCTTCCGCATGATGACGTCCGACACGCAGCAGGGCTCGGTGGCCGGCGCGTTCGCATCGAAGGATCTCGGCATGAAGAAGATCGCGATCGTCGACGACCGCACGGCCTACGGCCAGGGGCTCGCCGACCAGTTCGAGAAGGCCGCGAAGGCCGGCGGCGCGACGATCGTCGACCGTGAATTCACGAACGACAAGGCTGTCGACTTCAAGGCGATTCTGACGAAGCTGAAGGCGGCGAAGCCGGACCTCGTCTACTACGGCGGCGCGGATTCGCAGGCAGCGCCGATGGTCAAGCAGATGAAGGCGCTCGGCATCACCGCCCCGCTGATGAGCGGCGAAATGGTGAAGACGCCGACGTTCCTGAAGATCGCGGGCAACGCGGCCGAAGGCACGATCGCCTCGCTGGCCGGGCTGCCGCTGGAAGAAATGCCGGGCGGCAAGGCTTACGCCGACAAGTACAAGAAGCGTTTCGGCGAAGACGTGCAGACGTACTCGCCGTACGCGTACGACGGCGCGATGGCGATGCTGAACGCGATGAAGAAGGCCGATTCGACCGATCCGGCGAAGTACCTGCCGGTGCTCGCGAAGACCGACATGGCCGGCGTCACGTCGACGCACGTCGCGTACGACGCGAAGGGCGACCTGAAGAACGGCGGCATCACGATGTACAAGGTCGAGAAGGGCGACTGGAAGCCGTTGAAGAGCATCGGCGGGAAGTAAGCAGCTCGATGTGATGTGACGCGCGGGCGGCGGCGCGATGCGTCGTTCCTCGATTCATGCGAAAAAGCCACCGGGCCGTTGGGTCCGGTGGCTTTTTCTTTGGTGGGACACGGCCGACAGGGCATAGGGATCTTGCAGGCAGTGGTGCAACAGGGGTACCACATGCGCACGTCGATACCGCATCGCCGTGATCGACGGCAGTGTGACGTTACTTGCCGTCGCAGCACTTGTTAGGGCAAGCGGGCAGGAAGGAAATTTCCACACGCCTCCCGTTATCCACGTCGCCATGCGAATAGACGCGGGCGCTCTTCTTGATGGTTCCGCGTAAAAAACCGAGTTGCTCCAATAGCGCATACGCGGTTTGCAATCTCGATTGCGCAAGGGGCAGTGCTTCCGGTTCACTTTCCTCGGCATGGCCGCTGATCAGTGTCGTTTCCTTGGTTAGGTGATTTGCATAATTGAGTTTTTGATCGGCTACCCATTTTGCAATGCGAACGATCTCCGAATTCGATATGTACGAGCTGTCTCTCGAAAAATAGATGTCGAAGTTCTCGCTGGCGATGCATGCGAATGCCGGATTGGAGATGAGAAGGCTTAGACAGACAATAAACTTAAGCATTGTAAATGACGTACCCTGCAATGCTGTCGGCATTGTTGATTGCTCGATTCGGATTTTCGGCTCCAAACGTCAGACACTCCTCCATGAAATATCTGTGATCCTTGGTTCCCATTGTGTCGTCGAAATGACTAACCTCATGAATCAGAGTGGAAACTACGGAATCTTTTCCCATGAGAAATCTCGCATTGTACAAAAGTCGGGATGTATTGCAATCGTATGAGTTGCGGTATCCGGCGAACACACTGAGGCCGCGACTCCTGATTTATTCGGATTTGGAACGCACCCAATATGTTTGAATTGCTCGCTATCCCATCGCGTGAAATTGTATCCTGTGAGTGTCTTTAGTACGCGGACGATTGCGTTCAGGCCTATTAATAGTGTTGCGCGGGTACCTTCGTCAGTTCTACCGAACCACTGTAATACGCGTGCCTTGTCAGCGTTGGACCAACGTTGCAAATCCTTGATTCTTTTTTCGACGAGAGAAACGGCCCGATCGCGTTTACTCAATACCATTTCCCGAAATTCCTTGTTTGTCATGTTATGACATATTTTTTCGGTATTGATCGTTACTTCCACCATCGACCCAGGATTGGTATTGGTGACTGCACCTGAGTGCACGAGGAACCATTCTCCGCCGTCATTCATATCAAAATTCTTCATTGCCTCAATGTTCCGTCGTATAGATTTTCAGAGTTGCCGAGGCATCGGTGGCGATTCGATGCGTTTGCCCGGCCGCGTCCGTGGTGCCCGTGAAAATCTGCCCGGTGTCGGTAACGATTCGGTAGCGGATGCTCGCGAGCGGGCGGCGGTAGCCATCGAGCAAGGTGAATTGCTCGTCGTGTACGACAGCCGACCGAGCAAATGACCGCTTGGCTGCATCCGGTTGGCGCCCAGTCAGCGTCGCTGCCTCTCCCGCAGTAAAAGTCATCCGCATGCCGCGCTCAGCGTAGAAGACCGGCGGTGGGTTGCATCCGCAGACATTGATATCGCCGCTCAATGCCCACTGTTTGCCGTTTGGGCCGGTACCGGGCCGGCGCGGCCCTTGCGGTGCGATGTACCCTTCACGCTTGCAGGCCGAACAGTAGGTCTTCATATCGAGCGTGGCGATATGAACCCTCGGCGGCGGATTGGAACAAGTCACGGTGTCGAGGCCTTCGACAATCACCGCCTCCCCGGCGCGGTCGCCTTTAGCAAGAAAGTAGCGGATCATCGGCGCTACCTCAGCGGGGCATAGATGAGCAGGTGACGACGCTGAATACAACGGACGACGCTACGCCTTGTCGCTCGGGACTATCGGTGATCGTGTCGCCGTTATCGAGTTCGCTGCCAACGAATGCGAGCGGCGCGAAGCCGGGCCCGTCGGCCAGACCCAGACCGGTCGTGACGCGCGCGGTTGAACCGTCCGGATAGTGGATCAGGTCGCCCACCGTGGCAGCTTTGCCCAAGTGCGGCGCTACTTCCCATGTGCTGGACGGCTCGCGCAATGCACCGCCGCGCGCTGTTGTCGCGCCACGTACCGCCAGTCTGTAGGTGGGCGGCGCGGGTGGAGGCACATAGGTCGGATCGAACAGGCCCGCAACGCTTTGCCCATCCCGCACGTGAATGCCCCATGAGGTGCGCAGCGTTTCGGTAATGCGGTCGCCGTTGCTCAACCGGCTGCCGACCAGCGCGAACGGCTTGCCTCCGCTATGGTTGTTTCCCGCGCCGTCGATAATCGAGGCTTCGCTGCCGTCGTCATAGGCCACTACGTCGCCGACGCAGGCGACTTCCAATCCAGCCAGGGTCAGGCCACTGGTTGCGGTGGTGATGCGTCCACCGCGTTCCGTGAGTGCGCCAACGGTGGCGAAAAGATGGGTCGGTGCTTTGGGTTCGTTTTTCATCCGGCTTCCCTGTCTCAGTAAATGGAATGGCTGCCTATAGACGCTATTCCAGATAAGAAACGTCGATCAATCGGACGAATATGATTCAGAGCTGTTAACTTCTATTACTTGTTCCGTTCGGCCTGTTGCATTGACCGCGCGCGCGAATGCGCTAGCTCAATCGCGGATGCTCAGTCCCTGCGCCCGCGCAGCAAGAACTTCTGCAACTTGCCCGTCGGCGTGCGCGGCAGCGCCTGCACGAACGCGAACTCGCGCGGGATCTTGTACGCCGCGAGCCGTTCGCCGCAGAACGTGCGCAGCGCATCCGCATCGGGCGCCGCGTTCGCCCGCATCACCACGTGCGCGACGACCGTCTCGCCCCAGTCCGGATGCGCAACGCCGACGACGGCCGCTTCAACGATGTCCGGATGCGCGCCGAGCACGTCCTCCACTTCCTTCGAATAGACGTTCTCGCCGCCGGTGACGATCATGTCCTTCAGCCGGTCGACGATGAACAGATAGCCGTCCTGATCGATCCGCGCGATGTCGCCGGTGCGATACCAGCCGCCCGGCGCGAACGCGGCGTGCGTGGCGGCCGCGTCGTCGAGATAGCCGAGCATCATGCTGTCGGCCTTCAACCAGATCTCGCCGGTCTCGCCCGGCCGCGCATCGACGCCGTCCATCCGCACCACCCTCAGGTCGACGCCCGGGCCGCCGTGGCGGCCGATCGAGCCGGCCTTCGCGATCTGCTCGTCCGGATACAGCGTCGTGCCGGCGGGCCCCGCTTCCGTCATTCCGTACACCTGAAAGAACGCGTGACTGCGATACGCACGGGCAAGCCGTTCGGCCTGCGCGGCGCCGATCGGACCGCCGCCGTACAGCCACGCGCGCACGCTGGACAGGTCGAACGCCGCGAAGCCGTCGATCGTGTCGAGCGGCAGCGTGTACGACACCGGCGCGCCGAAATACAGCGTCACGCGCTCGCGCTCGACGGTCTGCAGGAAGCGCAGCGGATGGTATTCGCGCAGCAGCACGACGGTGCCGCCCGCATACAGCGTGCCGCCGAACCAGTTGTTCAGCGGCGACGAATGCCAGATCGGCATCGCCATCAACGTGCGTTCGTCACGGCCGATGCCGGTCGCGAGCGCCGCCTGCATCGCCGCGAGCGTCACCGTGCGATGACTGTGCACGCAACCCTTCGGGCGGCCGGTCGTGCCGGACGTGTAGAGGATCTGCGCGATGTCGCCGTCGGCCGGCTCGATGCCCGCGAGGCCGTCCATCGTCGCGCACATCGTGTCGAAGTTCGGCACGCCGTCGAGCTCGCCCTCGGTCACGAGCCGCCGCGCCGGATGCACGACGCGCTCGACCACCGGCGCGAGCGCCACGTCGAACAGCAGCGCGGTGCTGCGGCTGTGTTCGAGCACGTAGTCGACTTCCGGCGCCTGCAGCTTGTGGTTGATCGGCACGAACGCCGCGCCGAGCCGCCATGCGCCGAACATCAGGTCGACGAAGGCCGGCGTGTTGAAGCACATCGCGGCGACGCGGTCGCCGGCCGCGACGCCGAGCGCGCTCAGCACGGCCGCCGCGCGGTGCGAACGCTCGCGCGCGGCCGCATACGTGATCGTCGCGGATTCGCTGACGAGGAACGGTTTGTCGGGCGTCGCACGGGCGGCGCGGTCGAGGGCGGCGACGAGGTTCATCGAGGCTCCGGGCGGGCGAACGAACGCGAATTCGGGTGAACGGGCCGGCGTCAGGCCGGGTACGCGCGCTGCAGCAGCGCGGCGACGTCGATCGCATGCGGATCGAAGCCGCCCGCGATGCGGCCCCAGTCGGGCGCGGCGAGCCGCGTCGCGACGAACGCGTCGGCGACGGCCGCCGGCGCATCGCGGCGCAGCAGGCACGCCTGCGCGACGAGCGCGAGCCGTTGCGCGAACACGCGGCCCGACGCTTCGAGCGTGTCGGCCGGGGCGGCGAGCATCGCGCGCAGCGCGTCGAGCGCCGCGCGAATGCGCGGTTCGCCCGCACCGAGGTCGGCCAGTTCGTCGAACAGCGCGGCGGCCGCGTCGGGCTCGCGCGACACCGCGCGCAGCACGTCGACGCACATCACGTTGCCCGAGCCTTCCCAGATCGAGTTGACGGGCGCCTCGCGGAAGAGGCGCGCGATCGGGCCGTCGTCGACGTAGCCGTTGCCGCCGAATACTTCCATCACCTCGCCGGTCAGCTCGACCGCGCGCTTGCAGACCCAGAATTTCGCGGCGGGCGTGACGATCCGTTTCCATGCGCGTTCGCGCGGCGAGTCGTCGCGCTCGAACGCGTCGGCGAGCCGCATCGCGAGCGACAGTGCCGCCTCGCTTTCGAGCGCGAGATCGGCGAGCACGGTGCGCATCAGCGGCTGCTCGGCGAGCGCGCGGCCGAATGCGTGACGCTGGCGCGTGTACGCGATCGCCTGCACGACGCCCTGGCGCAGCATCGCCGCGCTGCCGAGCACGCAGTTCAGCCGCGTGTACGTCGCCATCTCGATGATGGTCGGAATGCCGCGGCCTTCGTCGCCGAGCATGATTCCCCACGCGTCGTTCAGCTCGATCTCGCTGCTCGAGTTGCTGCGGTTGCCGACCTTGTTCTTCAGCCGCTGGATCTCGACCGCGTTCTTCGTGCCGTCCGGCCGCCAGCGCGGCACGTAGAAGCACGACGGGCCGCCGGCTTCGGTCCGCGCGACGACGAGGTGCGCGTCGCACATCGGCGCGGAGAAGAACCACTTGTGGCCGCGCAGCCGGTATTCGCCGCCGCGCCCGCCCGCGCCGACCGGCGTGGCGAGCGTCGTGTTCGCGCGCACGTCGGAGCCGCCCTGCTTCTCGGTCATGCCCATGCCGAACCAGATCGCCCGCTTGGCGGCGATCGGCACGTCGCGCGGATCGTAGTCGTCGCTGTAGAGCTTGTCGCGCAGCAGGTCCCACAGCGCGGGTTCCTTTTGCAGCACGGGGATCGCGGCCTGCGTCATCGTCGCCGGGCACAGCGTGCCGGCCTCGATCTGGCCGTGCAGATAGAAGCCGGCGGCCGTCGCGGCCCAGCGGCCGCGGCGCGACTCGCGGAACGCGAGCGACACGAAGCCTTCGCGGCGGTACTGGCCGAGCAGCGCGTGCCAGGCGGGGTGGAAGTCGACGCGATCGATGCGCCGGCCGCGCCGGTCGAACGCGTTCAACTCCGGTGTGTGCCGGTTCGCTTCGTCGGCGAGTTGCGCGGTGTCGGCGCTGCCGAGCCGCGCGCCGTACGCGTCGAGCTGCGGCACGGCCCACTCGGCGCCGGCCCGGACGAGCGCGTCGCGCAGCGCGAGATCCGTCGCGAAGAGGTTATAGTCGACGAGTTCGTCGAACTGGTTCGTGACGGCGTGAGTCGGGTCGGTCATCGCGATTGTCTCCGGTCTCGTGCTTCGCGGTCAGCCGGCGCCGTGCCGCGCGCAAGGCGCTTCGGCGCGGGTTCCGGCTGCCGGTAAAACGTGTTCCCTGCTGAATTCAGAGTAGCAAATATGCCGCCGCGACATGTTCAGGTTCCGGCGCCGCCCGGCTCGCCGGCGGCGCAACCCGCGCCCGCGTTGCGCCGCCGGCCGCGCCAGTCGCGCGCGCAGGCGAGCTCCGACGCGCTGCAACAGGCGTTCGTTCAGCTTTTGCTCGAACGCGGCTACGCGAAGGCGACGATTCGCGAGATCGCGGCCGTCGCGGGCGTCAGCATCGGCACCTTCTACGAGTATTTCGGCGACAAGCAGAGCCTCGCGGCGCTCTGTATCCACCGCCGCGTGCTGGCGCTGGCCGACCGGCTGCGCGACGCGGCGCAGCGGCTGCGCGGCGCGCCGCGGGCCGAGCTCGCCGTCGCGCTGGTCGATTTCCAGGTCGATACGATCGCCGCCGACGCGGCGCTGTGGGGTGCGCTGTTCGCGCTGGAGCGGCAGGTGTCGCCGCTGGCCGCGTATTGCCGGCATTACGACGCCTATGTCGCGCTGTGGCGCGATGCGCTCGCGCACGCGGCCGATCCGCCGCCGGCCGAACGGCTCGACGGGATCGCGCGGATGGCCCAGACGATCTGCTACGGCGGGCTGTCGCAGGCGCTGCTGACGCTCGGGCCCGCGCTCGATTTCGCCGCGCAACGCCGCGAACTGCGGGCCATGCTGCGCGCGTATCTCGCGGCGGCCGACGCCTAGCCTTTTGTAGGGGAAATGCCGGATTTGCATGTCGGCCCGTCGAGCCGGCCTTGCCGTTGCATGCTTCTCTCGCCGGGCCATGAGAAAAATGCATGGCCGCCATGACGAACTTTCGATTGTCCGCCGATATTGGCTCGGGCTAAATCATGCGGCAGATGCGGTGCCGCGCATGGCGCCGCCCGCCCGAAGGACATCAGGAGGAGGAGTCATGCGAAGCGCCACCGCGCCCCGTTCGAAACTGCCCGACGTCGGGACGACGATCTTCACGGTGATCGGCCAACTGGCTGCTCAACACGACGCGTTGAACCTGTCGCAGGGCGCGCCGAATTTCGCGCCCGATCCGGCGCTCGTCGAAGGCGTCGCGCGCGCGATGCGCGACGGTCACAACCAGTACGCGCCGATGGCCGGCGTGATCGCGCTGCGCGAGCGGCTCGCCGAGAAGACCGAGGCGCTGTACGGCGCGCGCTACGACCCGGCGACCGAGATCACGGTGATCGCGAGCGCGAGCGAAGGGCTCTATGCGGCGATCAGCGCGCTCGTGCATCCGGGCGACGAAGTGATCTATTTCGAGCCGTCGTTCGACAGCTATGCGCCGATCGTGCGGCTGCAGGGCGCGACACCGGTCGCGATCAAGCTGTCGCCCGAGCATTTCCGCGTGAACTGGGACGAGGTGGCCGCGGCCATCACGCCGCGCACGCGGATGATCATCGTCAACACGCCGCACAACCCGACCGCGACCGTGTTCTCCGCCGACGATCTGGAGCGGCTCGCGCAGCTCACGCGCGACACGGGCATCGTGGTGCTGTCCGACGAAGTCTACGAACACGTCGTGTTCGACGGCGCGCGGCACCAGAGCGTCGCGCGCCACCGCGAGCTGGCCGAGCGCAGCGTGATCGTGTCGTCGTTCGGCAAGTCGTTCCACGTGACCGGCTGGCGGGTCGGCCATTGCCTCGCGCCGGCCGAGCTGATGGACGAGATCCGCAAGGTGCACCAGTTCATGGTGTTCTCGGCCGATACGCCGATGCAGATTGCGTTCGCGGAGATCCTCGCGCGGCCGGACAGCTATCTCGGTCTGTCGGCGTTCTACCAGGCCAAGCGCGACCTGCTCGCGCGCGAGCTGGCCGACTCGCGTTTCGAGCTGCTGCCGAGCGAAGGCTCGTTCTTCATGCTCGCGCGCTTTCGCCACTTCTCGGACGAAAGCGACAGCGATTTCGTGTTGCGCCTGATCCGCGACGCGCGTGTCGCGACGATTCCGCTGTCGGCGTTCTATACCGACGGCACCGACGCCGGCGTGATCCGGCTCAGTTTTTCGAAGGACGACGCGACGCTGGTCGAAGGCGCGCGGCGGCTGCGTTCGCTGTAAGACAACCGGCGGCGGAGACGTCGCATCGACCAGACCCAGGAGATCACGATGAAGCACACGGCTACCTTGAAACTCGCATTCGCACTCGCGTGCGCAATCGGCTCCGGCGCGGCGCTCGCCGATGCGCCGACGCTGCGCTTCGGCCTCGAAGCGCAATACCCGCCGTTCGAATCCAAAGCGCCGAACGGCGACCTGCAGGGCTTCGACATCGACGTCGGCAATGCCGTCTGCCAGACGGCGAAGCTGTCGTGCAAATGGGTCGAGACCTCGTTCGACGGGCTGATTCCGGC
Source organism: Burkholderia sp. AU39826 (assembly GCF_020419965.1). NCBI lineage: Bacteria > Pseudomonadati > Pseudomonadota > Betaproteobacteria > Burkholderiales > Burkholderiaceae > Burkholderia > Burkholderia sp. AU39826. The sequence continues at coordinate 39,602 of NZ_JAIZQG010000020.1, read as the reverse complement.
GCTCAAGGGCCGCAAGTTCGACGCGATCAACTCGGCGATGAACGCGACCGAGCAGCGGCGCCAGGCGATCGACTTCACGACGATCATCTATCGCGTGCCGACCCAGTTGATCGCGCGCACCGGCAGCGGCCTGATGCCGACGCCCGAATCGCTGAAGGGCAAGCGCGTGGGCGTGCTGCAGGCGTCGATCCAGGAGACCTTCGCGAAGGCGCACTGGGAGCCGGCCGGCGTCACGGTCGTCGCGTACCAGGACCAGAACCAGGCGTATGCGGATCTGGTCGCGGGCCGCCTCGACGCGACGCTCGTGCTCGCGCCGTCCGGCCAGCGCGGTTTTCTGTCGCGCCCGGACGGCAAGGGCTTCTCGTTCGTCGGCCAGCCGGTGCACGACGACAAGATCCTCGGCAGCGGCATCGCGTTCGGCCTGCGCAAGGGCGACGACGCGCTGAAGGCGAAGCTCGACGCGGCGATCGACAAGCTGAAGGCGGACGGCACGGTGAAGTCGCTCGGCCTGAAGTATTTCGGCGATATCGACATCTCGACGAAGTAAGCGGGGCCGCGCACGATGCCGACCCCGAACCTGACCGCCACGGGCAGCGAACCGGACGGCATGCGGCTGCCGGACGAGGCCGTCGATGCCGTGCTCGCCGCCGAACTGGGCGACGCGCTCGTCACGCGCGCGGCCGATATCGATCCGCGCTACTTCACCGCGTACAACGAGCCGGCCGGCGTGCGGCCGCGTGCGCTGGTGCGCCCGCGCAGCGTCGACGACGTGTCGCGCGCGCTCGCGCTGTGCACGCGGCTCGGCCAACCGGTCGTGCCGCAAGGCGGACTGACGGGGCTCGCGCGCGGCGCGGTCGCGCTGGGCGGCGAGGTCGTGCTGTCGATGGAGCGCTTCGCGGGCATCGACGCGCTCGACGCGGCCGCCGGCACGATCACCGTGCGCGCGGGCACGCCGCTGCAGACGGTGCAGGAAGCCGCGCAAGCGGCGGGCTTCACGTTCGGCGTCGATCTCGGCGCGCGGGGTTCGTGCCAGATCGGCGGCATGCTCGCGACCAATGCGGGCGGCACGCGCGCGATCCGCTACGGGATGATGCGCGAGCAGGTGCTCGGGCTCGAGGCGGTGCTCGCGGACGGCACGGTCGTGTCGTCGATGAACCGGATGCTGAAGAACAACGCGGGCTACGACCTGAAGCAGCTCTTCATCGGCAGCGAAGGGACGCTCGGCGTCGTCACGCGCGCGGTGCTGCGGCTGCATCCGTTGCTCGCGGCGCCGGCCACGGCGCTCTGCCGCGTGCGCGACTACGATGCGGTGGTCGCGCTGTGGAATCGTGTCCGCACGCTGCCGGAAGTCGTCAGCTTCGAGGCGATGTGGCCGGCGTTCTACGACTACGTCGCGCGCCATACACCCGGGGTGTCGGCGCCGTTCGTCGGCGCTGGCGGTTTCGTGGTGTTGATCGAATGCGCGACGAGCGCGCCGGGCGGCGATGCGCACGAGGCGCTGGAAACGGGGCTGGCTGCGGGGTTCGATGCGGGGCTCGTCGACGATGCGGTGCTCGCGACTTCCGAGCGGCAAGCGCGGGACTTGTGGACGCTGCGCGAAGGCCTCGCGATCGATGCGCTGCCCCATCTCGTCAACTTCGACGTGAGCTTGCCGACGGGCGAACTCGGCGCGTTCGCCGAACGCTGCGAGGCGGCGTTGCGGGCGCGCTGGCCGGCGCTCACGTGTCTGTTCTTCGGCCATGTCGGCGACGGCAACGTGCATATCGGCGTGTCGCTGGCCGCGATGACCGACGCGGATGCCGATGCGCTCGATCACTGCGTGTATGCGGTGGTGCGCGACATGGGCGGCTCGGTGTCGGCCGAGCACGGGATCGGCGCGCTCAAGCGTCCTTATCTCGCGCACACGCGCAGCGACGCGGAAATCGGGCTGATGCGGCGCCTGAAGGCCGCGCTCGACCCGCGCGGCATCCTGAATCCCGGCAAGGTGCTGTGACGCGGCCGGCGCCCGTCGCCCGCCGCCGGCGGAAAACGGCCGGCGCGACGCGTCAACCGTCCACCCAGCGCAGCGCGCCGATCTTCAGGTGTTCGACGACGCTGCGTGCCCAGTCGAGCTCCGCATTGAGGAGCACGAGCGCATGTTCGTTCTGCAGCAGGAACAGGCGCGGCACCTGGTCGGCCTGCGCGGTGGCGCGCAGCGCTTCCAGCCGCTCGCGCTCGGCGTCGAGACGCGCGATACGCAATTCGAGTTGGTGGCGCGCATCCTCGGCATCGAGCAGCGGCAGGAATGCGAGACCGGCGCCGAATGCCGGAAATTCACGGGCGGGCTCCGCGAGCAGCGCATGCAGCCACGCCTGCCCCGCGGTGTGCCCGGCTTCCGTCAGCGTATACACCGTGCGCTCCGGAAATGCGCCGTCGCGCTCGGTGTCGTGCACGGCGATCAGCCCGTCGCGCAGCAGCCGGTCGATCGTCTGGTACAGGCTCGTGCGCTGCCGCACGTTGACGACTTCGTCGTAGCCGCGGGCCTTCAGTTGCTGCAGCATCCCGTACGGATGCATCGGCGTTTCGGTGAGCGTCGCGAGGACGGCCAGCGCGAGTGGGGACGGGCGGCTCGTGGACATGAATAGTTAAAGTATGTCTAGTAATAATATAACTATTCTCGAATAGACTATATGGTTTGACAAGGGTTTCAGCCGAGGTGCGAGCGCTTTGCGGCTGGCGCGACGGTTTCCATCGTCGCGAGACCGTGCACGATGCCGCAATCCTCGACCGAATGCTCGCCCACGCACTGGCGGCGCAATTCGGTGAGCTGGTTGCGCAGATGCGTGAGTTCGGCGAGGCGCGCATCGACGTGTCCGATGTGATCGTCGAGCAGCGAATTGATCGAATCGCAGCGGTCAGCCGGCGTATCGGTGAGCCGCAGCAGCGCGCGGATTTCGTCGTGCGCCATGTCGAGCGCGCGGCAGTTGCGGATGAAGCGCAGCCGCTCGACGTGCACGTCGGTGTAGTTGCGGTAGTTCGAATCGGTGCGCTCCGCGTCCGGCATCAGACCCTCTTTCTCGTAGAAACGGATCGTCTCGGGCGTGCAGCGGGCCGCTTTGGCCAGTTCGCCAATCTTCATGCCTTTCTCCCGTCCAAGGGTTGACCTTGTAGTGGCTTCAGGGTGTTAACTCTACACCGTCAAGCCACAAAGGAGGTTGTCATGACCGACGCCAAGCGCACCCCCGACCCACGACACCGTCATGCCGGCGGCGCCGATGCGTGCTGCGCCGATGCGCGCGACACGCAGACGGCGGCCGTGGCCGATGCGGTGCCGGCGGCCGGCGCGCGCGCGCACGGCCATGACCGCGATCACGATCATGGCCACGACCACGGCCACGATCACGCCGCACACGGCGACGCGGGTCACGACCACGATCACGACGAGGCGCGTGACGATACGCATCAGCATGGCGCCACGTGTTCGCACGACCACGCCGCGCATGACCATGTCGGCGACGACCACGACCACGACCACGACCACGACCACGACCACGACCACGACCACGACCACGACCACGACCGCGGCCACGACCGCGGCCACGACCACGACCACGACCACGCGGCCGGCGACTGCTGCGCGCCGGCCGCGCTGACGCTCGCGCCGCTGCCGGTCGCGCAGGCGACCGCGTCGGGCCACGTGCGCTCCGCGTTCCGGATCATGCAGATGGACTGCCCGACCGAGGAAACGCTGATCCGCAAGAAGCTCGGCGGGATGAGCGAAGTGTCGGCGCTCGAATTCAACCTGATGCAGCGGATGCTGACCGTCGAGCACGTGCCCGGCGCGCAGCCGGCGATCGAAGGCGCGATCCGCACGCTCGGGATGACGCCGGAGGCCGCGACGGCCGATGCACCGACGGCCCCCACCGCGCCGCCGCCGGCGAAGCCGTGGTGGCCGCTGGCGCTCGCCGGTGTCGCCGCGATCGCGTCCGAAGGCGCGACCTGGGCCGGGCTGCCGGTGTGGCTGTCGGCGGCGCTCGCGCTCGCCGCGGTGCTCGCGTGCGGGCTCACCACGTACAAGAAGGGCTGGATCGCGATCCGCAACGGCAACCTGAACATCAACGCGCTGATGAGCATCGCGGTGACGGGCGCGATGGCGATCGGCCAGTGGCCGGAAGCCGCGATGGTGATGGTGCTGTTTACGATCGCCGAGCTGATCGAGGCGAAGTCGCTCGACCGCGCGCGCAATGCGATCCAGGGGCTGATGCAGCTCGCGCCGGATACCGCGACCGTGCAGCAGGCCGACGGCTCGTGGCGCACGATCGAGGCCGCGCAGGTCGCGCTTGGCGCGATCGTGCGCGTGAAGCCGGGCGAGCGGATCGGGCTGGACGGCGAAGTCGTCGCGGGCCGCTCGACGGTCAACCAGGCGCCGATCACCGGCGAGAGCCTGCCCGTCGAAAAGGCGAGCGGCGACGCCGTGTACGCAGGCACGATCAACGAATCCGGTTCGTTCGAATACCGCGTGACGGCCGTCGCGGCCCACTCGACGCTCGCGCGGATCATCCACGCGGTCGAGGAAGCGCAGGGCGCGAAGGCGCCGACGCAGCGCTTCGTCGACCAGTTCGCGCGCGTCTACACGCCGATCGTGTTCGCGGTCGCGCTGCTGGTCGCGGTGGCGCCGCCGCTCGTGATGGGCGGCGCGTGGCACGACTGGATCTACCGCGCGCTGGTGCTGCTCGTGATCGCGTGCCCGTGCGCGCTGGTGATCTCGACGCCGGTGACGATCGTGTCGGGGCTCGCGGCCGCGGCGCGGCGCGGGATTCTCGTGAAGGGCGGCGTCTATCTGGAGGAAGGGCGCAAGCTCGTGTGGCTCGCGCTCGACAAGACCGGCACGATCACGCACGGCAAGCCGGTGCAGACCGACTTCGACGTGCATGCGGACGATGCCGATGCGGCGCGCGTGCGGCACCTCGGCGCGAGCCTCGCCGCGCGCTCCGATCACCCGGTGTCGCAGGCGATTGCCGCCGCGGCGCGCGACGCCGGCACGACGGCATTCGCCGACGTGCAGGACTTCGAAGCGATCGTCGGGCGCGGCGTGCGCGGCACGATCGACGGCGCGCGCTATTGGCTCGGCAATCACCGGCTCGTCGAGGAGCTCGAGCGCTGCTCGGCGGCACTCGAGACGAAGCTCGACGCGCTGGAGCGGCAGGGCAAGAGCGTCGTCGTGCTGGTCGACGAAACGCGCGTGCTCGGTATCTTCGCGGTGGCCGACACGATCAAGGACATGAGCCGCGCCGCGATCGCCGAACTGCATGCGCTCGGCATCCGCACCGCGATGCTGACGGGCGACAACCCGCACACCGCTCAGGCGATCGCCAAGCAAGCGGGCATCGACGACGCGCGCGGCAACCAGTTGCCGGAAGACAAGCTCGCGGCGGTCGAGGAACTGTCGGCGGGCGGCGCGGGCGCGGTCGGGATGGTCGGCGACGGGATCAACGATGCGCCGGCGCTCGCGCGCGCCGACATCGGCTTCGCGATGGGCGCGATGGGCACCGACACGGCGATCGAGACGGCCGACGTCGCGCTGATGGACGACGACCTGCGCAAGATTCCCGCGTTCGTGCGGCTGTCGCGCGCGACGCACCGCGTGCTGGTGCAGAACATCGGCTTCGCGCTCGGCGTGAAGGTCGTGTTTCTCGGGCTCACCGTCGCAGGGCTCGGCACGATGTGGATGGCGGTCTTCGCCGACGCGGGCGCGAGCCTGATCGTCGTGGCCAACGGCTTGCGGCTGCTGTCGTCCTCCGGGGCGTTCGGCGGCGCACCGGCCAAGCGTTGAGGAGCGGGCGATGAGTTTTCTGAAACGGATTCTCGGCGGCCACGGTGGTGGCCATGGCAGCGGGCACGGTAGTGGCGGAAACGGGGGCCACGGCGGCGGGCATCACGGCGCCCCGCGCCAGGGCGGGCATGGCGGCCACGATGCACGCGGTCGCGATCGCCACGGCTGGGGTTGGCAGGCACCGGCCGACGCGGGCAACGGTGGTCAGGGCGGCAATCTGGCGCTGAGCCAGCTCGCGTGCGCGGGCTGCGGCTCACTCAACGCGGCCGATGCACGGTTTTGCGCGCAGTGCGGCGCGGGGGCGCAACGCGGCAAGGCCTGCAGCCGCTGTCACGCGGCGCTGGCGGCCGACGCGCGGTTCTGTCCCGGCTGCGGGACGCAGGCTGCTTGAAGCTATTCGCGTGTCCGTGCCGGCTGCGCATAAGCACAGGCCGGCACGCGTCGTTCGACGGCTGGCGCACCGGCATGCCCGATGTCGTCCCGGGCATGCCCGCACCAGCAATATCGTCGCGGTCCGTTCAGATACACGGCTCCACGACGCACCCGTCGCTCACCGCAGCGGCAGGTGAATCTCGGTGCGCAGGTCGGCCGGCGCCGTGTCCATCGGCGTATTGAGGTACAGCTCGAACGGCGGCGCGTCGGCGGCTTCGCGGCCCGAGTGACGCAGCCAGTCGCCGTAGAGCCACTGGTAGGCCGTCTTCAGGTCCGCATACGGCCCGGTATGCAGCAGCACCGCGTATTCGCCGCCTGCGATCGTCGCACGCTCGACCGGCGGCACGGGCGCGACGTCCGGCGCGCCGTCGGCCGGCATCAGGCACGCTTTCGCGCGCAACTGTGCTTCGGGCGTCGTGTCCGGATCGTCGTAGAAAATCCCGATCATCTTCGCGCCCGGGCCGATCAGCCCGTGCTGCCCGGCCCACGCGCCGATCCGGCCGAACGCGTCGCCGACCTTCATGTACGCGCCGGTGTGCGCGACCGCGTAGCCGCGCAGTTCCGGCAGACGCCGGATCTCGACTTCGTGCTTGAACATGTCTTCCTCTCCTCGCTGTAGTGGATAAATCGGCCGGTGTGTGCCCGTGCGGCGATGCTCCGCCGGCAGCACGCCGTACGCGTCGCGAAACGCCCGCGCGAACGCGTGCGTCGACCCGTAGCCCGCGCGCCGCGCGATCTCGTCGAGCGGCCGCGCGGTGCAGACCAGATCCTCGGACGCCCGCACGATCCGCATCCGCCGCACCGTCAGCACGATCGATTCGCCGTACAGCGCGCGGTAGACGCGCTGCCAGTGATACGGCGACAGGCACGCGACTTCGGCGAGCCGGTTCAGGTCGAGCGGGCCGTCGAGATGCGCGCCGATGTACGCGTGAACACGCGCCACGCTGGCCGCGTAGCGAGCCCACGCGGGCGGATCGGTTTTCGTGTCGGCTGGGGGCATCGGCGTGTCCGGGCTGGAACCGACGCCACGGTAGCACGGGCCGAATGGACAAATCTTGCGGAAATGCGTAGCCGTCCGAATTCCGTCCCCTTTTTATTTCAACGAAATGGGGTCTTGTCCCTCCGCGATCTATGACTAAAGTTAAAGACGGTGAAATCGGATGAACGCGTCATTTTTCTCGGGTAAGTTGCTCGAACGGGGCAGCACGCTTTTCGAATTACGCAGGTCGTTTGTCGATGTTCAATCGCCACACCACGTTTTCGGGAGAAGAAGAAATGGATGCTTCCAGCTTCATCACGTCGCTGCAGGCCACGCTAGGCGGATACCTGCCCAAGATCGCCGGCGCGATCGGCATCCTGGTGATCGGCTGGCTGATCGCCGTCGCGGTGCGGGCCGGCGCGCTCCGGCTGCTCAACGCGCTGAAGGTCGATCAGCGGATCACCGACAGCACCGGCCAGGGCGCGTGCGTCGAACGCATCATCGCCGGCGGCCTGTTCTGGCTCGTGCTGCTCGTCACCGCGGTGGGCATCTTCAACGTGCTCAACCTGTACGCGGTATCCAATCCGTTCTCGCTGCTCGTCACGCACATCGTCAACTACCTGCCGAACCTGATCGGCGGCGCGGCGCTGACGCTGATCGCGTGGCTGATCGCGTCGCTGCTGCGCAGCCTCGCGAACCGCGCGCTGAAGGCGAGCAAGGTCGACGCCACGCTGTCCGAAAGCGCCGGCATGCAGCCGATGAGCGGCTATCTCGGCGACGTGCTGTTCTGGCTCGTGATCCTGATGTTCCTGCCGGCGATCCTCGCGTCGTTCGCGCTGTCGGGCCTGCTGTCGCCGGTGCAGGGGATGGTCGACAAGCTGCTCGCGATCGTGCCGAACCTTTTCGCGGCCGCGGTGATCGGCTTCGTCGGCTGGGTCGTCGCGCGCGTGCTGCGCGGCCTCGTGACGAACCTGCTGGTCGCGGCCGGCGCCGACCGCCTCACGCAAGGGATCGACAGCCCGACGCCCGTGCGCGTGTCGAGCCTGGTCGGCACGATCGTCTACGTGTTCGTGTTCGTGCCGACGCTGATCTCCGCGCTCGACGCGCTGAAGATCGACGCGATCTCGATCCCCGCGACCAACATGCTGAACCAGTTCCTCGGCGCGGTGCCGGACATCGTCGCGGCGATCGTGATCGTGCTGGTCACGTTCTACTTCGCGCGCTTCGTCGCGTCGCTCGCGCAGAAGCTGCTGGAAGCGGCCGGTGTCGACGGGCTGCCGGCCGTGCTCGGCGTCGAGCGCGTGTTTTCGGGGATCCTGCAGCCGTCGGTGTTGGTCGCGCGGCTGATCGTGTTCTTCGCGATGCTGTTCGCGTCGGTCGAGGCCGCGAACCGGCTCGGCTTCACGCAGGTGCGCGACGTCGTCACGTTGTTCATCGAATTCGGCGGCCACGTGCTGATGGGCGGCGTGATCCTCGTGATCGGCGTATGGCTCGCCGGCCTCGCGCGCCGCGTGATCGAGCAGGCCGACCGCGAGCACAGCGTGCTGTTCGCGCGCATCGCGCAGTTCGCGATCCTCGGCCTCGTGTTCGCGATGGGGCTGCGCGCGATGGGCATCGCGAACGAAATCGTCCAGCTCGCGTTCGGCCTCGTGCTCGGCGCGATCGCGGTGGCCGTTGCGCTGTCGTTCGGCCTCGGCGGCCGGGAAGCGGCCGGCAAGCTGCTCGACCGCTGGTTCAACCAGCGCGGCGGCGGCCAGTAAGGCCACTCGACACGGCCGATCCGGCCCGCATCGCGCGGCCCGGATCGGCGTGGCAACGCGCGCGGCCGGCGTTACCGCACGCGTTTCCGCGAGCGTTTCCGAAAGCATTTCCGCAAGCGAAATGTCAGCCGCGATCTTTGCCGAATTTCGATAACACGTCGTTTAATGACTCTCTAGCATCGATTCTCAGTCGCGCGGGCCCGCAGGCCCGGCGCCCTTGAGGAGAGAGTCCGATGAAAGCAGAGTCGAATGGCCGGCCCGCCGCCGGCGCCAAGTCCGCCGGCCAGCCCGCGCTGCAGCAGACGCTCGGGACCTGGCAACTGTGGGGCATCGCGGTCGGCCTCGTGATTTCCGGCGAATACTTCGGCTGGAGCTACGGCTGGGCGAGCGCGGGCACGCTGGGTTTCGTGATCACCGCGCTGTTCGTCGCGGCGATGTACACCACCTTCATCTTCAGTTTCACCGAGCTGACGACGTCGATCCCGCACGCGGGCGGCCCGTTCGCGTATGCGCGCCGCGCGTTCGGCCCGACCGGCGGCTATCTGGCCGGCGCGGCGACGCTCGTCGAGTTCGTGTTCGCGCCGCCCGCGATCGCGCTCGCGATCGGCGCGTATCTCGTATTCATGGCGCTGAACATCGTCGGCGTGCAGATCGCGGCGACCTTCGAGCTCGTCGTCACGCTGCTCGCGATCTTCGAGCTGCTGGTGTTCATGGGCGTCGTGTCGCCGGGCTTCGCGTGGAGCAATTTCACGAAGGGCGGCTGGTCGGGCGCAGACCATTTCAGCCTGGGCGCGTTCCACGGGATGTTCGCGGCGATTCCGTTCGCGATCTGGTTCTTCCTCGCGATCGAGGGCGTCGCGATGGCCGCCGAGGAAGCGAAGAACCCGAAGCGCTCGATTCCGATCGCGTACGTGGCCGGGATCCTGACCCTCGTCGCGCTCGCGATCGGCGTGATGGTGTTCGCCGGCGGCGCGGGCGACTGGACCAAGCTCGCGAACATCAACGACCCGCTGCCGCAGGCGATGAAGTACATCGTCGGCGCGAACAGCGGCTGGATGCACATGCTGGTGTGGCTCGGGCTGTTCGGGCTCGTCGCGTCGTTCCACGGGATCATCCTCGGCTATTCGCGCCAGATCTTCGCGCTGGCCCGCGAAGGCTATCTGCCCGAATGGCTCGGGAAGGTGCATCCGCGCTTCAAGACGCCGCATCGCGCGATCCTCGCCGGCGGCGTGGTCGGGATCGCCGCGATCTACAGCGACGAGCTGATCCAGTTCGGCGGGCAGACGCTCACCGCGAACATCGTGACGATGTCGGTGTTCGGTGCGATCGTGATGTATATCGTGAGCATGGCGGCGCTGTTCAAGCTGCGCCGCTCGCAGCCGAACATGGCGCGGCCGTTCCGCGCGCCGCTGTACCCGATCTTCCCGGCATTCGCGATCCTGGCGGCGCTCGTCTGCCTCGGTACGATGGTGTATTTCAACGGGCTGGTCGCGCTGGTGTTCGTCGGCTTCCTCGCGGTCGGCTACGCGTACTTCCTCGCGACCCGTTCGCAGCGCGCGAGCGCCCCCGGCGACGCGTTGCTGGAGGAGTGAGCAGGATGACGACGGTGAACGTGAAAGGCCGTTCCTGACGGCATCCGGCGCGCCCCGTCGAACGGGCGCGCCGTCGGCTTTTGGCAAGGAGATTCGAACGATGTCCTATACGGAGACGATCGGTCCGCGCACGTACCGCTTCGCGGACCTGAAGACGCTGCTCGCGAAGGCGAGCCCGCTGCGTTCCGGCGATCAGCTCGCCGGCGTCGCGGCGGCGAGCGAGGAGGAGCGCGTCGCCGCGAAGATCGCGCTCGCGGGCGTGCCGCTGAAGGCGTTCCTGAACGAAGCGGTGATCCCGTATGAAGACGACGAGGTCACGCGCCTGATCGTCGACGATCACGACGCGCACGCGTTCGCGGAGATCTCGCACCTCACCGTCGGCGATTTCCGCAACTGGCTGCTGTCGCCCGCGGCCGACGGCGCGGCGCTCGAACGGATCGCGCCGGGGCTCACGCCCGAGATGGTCGCGGCCGTGTCGAAGCTGATGCGCAACCAGGACCTGATCGCGGCCGCGAGGAAGCGCCGCGTGGTCACGCGCTTTCGCAACACGGTCGGGCTCGCCGGCCGGATGTCGGTGCGGCTGCAGCCGAACCACCCGACCGACGACGTGAAGGGCATCGCCGCGTCGATGCTCGACGGGCTGATGTACGGCTGCGGCGACGCGATGATCGGCATCAACCCGGCCACCGACAGCCTCGCGGCGATCGTGAAGCTGCTCGCGATGATCGACGGTTTCCGCGAACGCTACGGCGTGCCGACCCAGTCGTGCGTGCTCACGCACGTGACCAACACGATCGCGGCGATCGAGAAGGGCGCGCCGGTCGATCTCGTGTTCCAGTCGATCGCGGGCACCGAGAAGGCGAACGCGAGCTTCGGGATCTCGCTCGCGCTGCTCGGCGAGGCGCGCGAGGCCGCGCTGGCGCTGAAGCGCGGCACGGTCGGCAACAATCTGATGTACTTCGAGACGGGACAGGGCAGCGCGCTGTCGGCGAACGCGCATTTCGGCGTCGACCAGCAGACCTGCGAAGTGCGCGCGTATGCGGTCGCGCGCAAGTTCGAGCCGTTCCTCGTGAACACGGTGGTCGGCTTCATCGGGCCCGAATACCTGTACGACGGCAAGCAGATCATTCGCGCGGGGCTCGAGGATCACTTCTGCGGCAAGCTGCTCGGCGTGCCGATGGGCTGCGACATCTGCTACACGAACCACGCGGAAGCCGACCAGGACGACATGGACACGCTGCTGACGCTGCTGGGGGCGGCCGGCATCAACTTCATCATGGGGATTCCGGGCGCGGACGACGTGATGCTGAACTATCAGAGCACGTCGTTCCACGACCAGCTGTACGTGCGCGAGGTGCTCGGCCTGCGCCGCGCGCCCGAATTCGAGGAATGGCTGGAGACGATGGAGATCGCCGACGCGCACGGCGCGCTGCGTGCGGCGTCGGCACGCGTGCCGCTGCTCGCGGGCGCGAACGACTGGATGGGGATTTCCGCATGAGCGACGCCGTCGAGAAGAATCCGTGGGCGCAACTGAAGTCGTTCACGAACGCGCGGATCGCGCTCGGCCGTGCGGGCAACAGCCTGCCGACCGCGCCGCTGCTGGCCTTCAACCTGTCGCATGCGCAGGCGCGCGACGCGGTGCACCAGCCGCTCGACGCGGATGCGCTGCGGCGCGAGATCGAGGCGGCCGGCCTGCTGCCGACGCTGCGCGTGCAGAGCGCCGCGCCCGATCGCGACCATTACCTGCGCCGGCCCGATCTCGGCCGCAAGCTGTCGGACGACAGCCGCGGGCTGCTGGCCGGCTACGGGGCGGCGCTCGACGAGGCGCCCGACGTCGTGTTCGTGGTCGGCGACGGGCTGTCGGCGTTCGCGGCCGCGAAGCAGGCGCTGCCGCTGTTGCAGGCCGTGCGGCCGCGGCTCGACGCGGACGGCTGGCGGATCGGCCCGGTGGTGGTCGCGACGCAGGCGCGCGTCGCGCTCGGCGACGAGATCGGCGAGCTGCTGCGCGCGAAGGTGGTCGCGGTGCTGATCGGCGAACGGCCGGGGCTCAGCTCGCCGGACAGCCTCGGCGTGTACCTGACGTGGGCGCCGAAGGTCGGCTGTCACGACGCGCTGCGCAACTGCATCTCGAACGTGCGGCCCGAAGGGCTGCCGCACGCGGCCGCCGCGCACAAGCTGCATTACCTGATGACGCATGCGCGCAGGCTCGGGCTGACGGGCGTCGGGCTGAAGGACGACAGCGACGCGCTGTTGCCGCCGGTGCAGGCGGAGCGGATCGGGGCGACTACCTGAACAGCCGTTCGCACAGGAAATCGACGAACACGCGCAGCTTCGGCGACAACTGCCGGCTCGACGGCCACACGATCGAGAACTGCCCCGGCGCGATCCGGTAGGCGTCGAGCACGGTGACGAGCGCGCCCTGTTCGAGCGCGTCGCGCGCGAGGAAGTCGGGCATGTAGCCGATGCCGAGCCCCGCGAGCACGGCGCCGCGCAGCGCCTCCATGTTGTTGCAGGTCATCGCGGTGCGCAGTGCGAGCGGCGTGCCGTCGTCGGCCGCGAGCGCCCAGTCCTGCAGCTTGCCGGTGGTCGGGAAGCAGTAGCGCACGCAGTCGTGCGCTTCGAGTTCGCGCGGCGTGCGCGGCGTGCCGGCCTGCGCGAGATACGCGGGCGTCGCGCATAGCACGAACGCGAACGGGCCGAGCCGCCGCGACATCAGGCTCGAATCGGACAGCGGGCCGCTGCGGATCACCGCGTCGAAGCCGCCTTCGACCACGTCGACCATCCTGTCGTTGAAATCGAGATCGAGCTCGACGTCCGGATAGCGCCGCCGGAATTCGGGCAGCACCGGCAGCAGGAAGCGGTAGCCGATCACCGGCAGGCTCACGCGCAGCTTGCCGCGCGGGCGCTGCGCGGACGCCGTCACGGTCGCCTCCGCGTCGCGGAAATCCTCGAGGATGCGCTGGCAGCGCTCGTAGAAATGCCGTCCCTCGTCGGTGAGCGTCACGCGTCGCGTCGTGCGGTTGAACAGGCGCACGCCGAGCGACTGCTCGAGCTTCGCGATCGTCTTGCCGACCGCCGACGCCGAGATGCCGAGCGTGCGGCCGGCCGCGACGAAGCTCAGCGCTTCGGCGGTGCGGACGAACGCGACGATGCCGGTGAGGTTTTCCATCGAATGAAGGGCGGGCGGCGACGCACGCCAGCGGGTCAATTGCGGAATTTTAGTCCGTTATATGCGGAGCTTTGCGTGGTTTTTCGCGAATTGAATCCGATTTATCTTCGGTCGCTCTGATGGCGCATTCGCGCCGGCTTTTCGAGGAGCGATGATGAATCACCCTGTTTCCACTGCTGCAGCCCTGGCCGCGCGCCGGCGCGCATGGGTGCTGGCCGCCGTCTGCATGGCCGCCGTCGCGCTGCCGCTGTCGTTTTCCGGCGGCGCAGTCGCGACGCCGGCGATCGGCCGCGACCTGCACGGCAGCCCGGTCGCGATGAACTGGATCACCAACGCGTTCATGCTCGCGTTCGGCAGCTTTTTGATGGCGTCGGGCGCGCTGGCCGACCAGTTCGGCCGCAAGCGCCTGTTCGCGATCGGCGTCGGCGGCTTCACGCTGATGTCGGTCGCGCTCGCGTTCGCGCCGTCGATGCTCGCGGTCGACCTGCTGCGCGCCGCGCAAGGGCTCGCGGCGGCCGCGGCGCTGGCCGGCGGCACGGCCGCGCTCGCGCAGGAATTCGACGGTGCGGCGCGCACGCGTGCGTTCAGCCTGCTCGGCACGACCTTCGGGATCGGGCTCGCGTTCGGGCCCGTGCTCGCCGGCGGGCTGATCGGGCATTACGGCTGGCGCGCGATCTTCGTGACGAGCGCGGTGGCCGGCGTGCTGTCGCTCGCGTTCGGGCTGCCGCGCATGCACGAGTCGCGCGACCCGCACGCAACGGGGCTCGACTGGCCCGGCACGGCAGCGTTCACGGCCGCGCTGACGCTGTTCACGTTCGGCGTGATCGAAGCGCCCGCGCGCGGCTGGTCGAGCCCGCTCGTGATCGCGTTGCTGGCCGGCGCGGCGCTCGGCGCGTGCGCGTTCGTGACGATCGAGACGCGCGTCGCGCGGCCGATGCTCGACCTGTCGCTATTTCGCATCGCGCGCTTCGTCGGCGTGCAGGTGCTGCCGGTGTCGACCTGCTGCTGCTACATCGTGCTGCTCGTCGTGCTGCCGCTGCGCTTCATCGGCATCGACGGCTTCAGCGAGATCGACGCCGGCTGGCTGATGCTCGCGATCTCCGCGCCGATGCTCTTCGTGCCGCTCGTCGCGGCGACGCTCACGCGCTGGCTGTCGGCTGGCGTGATTTCGGGGCTCGGGCTGCTGGTCGCGGCGGGCGGGCTCGTGTGGCTCGGCATCGCGCTGCGCGGCGGCGCGGGGCCGGCGGCGATCGCGCCGATGCTCGCGATCGGCGTCGGCGCCGGCATGCCGTGGGGGCTGATGGACGGGCTGTCGGTGAGCGTCGTGCCGAAGGAGCGCGCGGGGATGGCGACGGGCATTTTCAGCACGACGCGCGTGGCCGGCGAGGGGACTGCGCTGGCGATCGTCGGCGCGGTGCTGGCCGCACTCGCGCAAACGGGCCTCGTGCAGGCGGCAGGAGCTGTCGGCGCGCCGGACGCGACGCTGCAGGCTGCCGCGCGGCTCGCGACCGGCGATCTCGCGGGCGCGGCTGCCGCGTTGCCGGGTGTCGGCCGTGCGGCGTTGATCGCGAGCTACGCGCACGCGTTCGACCGGCTGCTGATCGGGCTGGCCGTCGTCACGGTGCTGTGCGCGGTGGTGGTGTTCGGGTTCCTCGGTGGGCGGCCGGCGGGCGAAGAAACGGGCGACGAGGCGGACGGCCACGCGCAGGCCGATACGTCGGCGCGCGGCCGCGTCGCGCCGGCCGGTGCGGAGACGCATGGGCGTTGAGCGTTGCAGCGCGGTGATTCGGCGGGTCGGCCCATCGACTCATCGGCGCATCGGCGCATCGGCGCATCGGCGCATCGGCGCATCGGCGAATCGGCGAATCGGCCCATCAGCCCATCAGCCCATCAGCCCATCAGCCCATCAGCCCATCAGCCCATCAGCCCATCAGCACATCAGCACATCAGCACATCAGCCCATCAGCACATCAGCACATCAGCCCATCAGCACACCGGTCGACGCAGCCGCCGTACCCGCATGGTCCTCCGTCGGCGGGCGCTTCACCCGCCGCGCATCACGCCAGCACGAGCGGCGGCAAGTCCGCATCCGTTCGCGCCTGCGCGCATTCCACGTCGATCACCACACACCGCAGCGCATCCGGCCACAGGTCCGCGTGGCGTCGCGGATCCTCGTCGAGCGTCGCGCGGCCCTGCACGAGCCAGGTCGTCTGGCGCACGAAATCGACGAACAGCAACGCGATGGCCGGATTCACCAGCAGGTTGCCGATCGTGTTGAGCAGGTTGTTGCCCGCGAAGTCGGGCAGCACCAGCGTGCGGCGGTCCGGGATATCGACGAGCGGCGTGAACGAACCGTCGGCGCGCGGCTGGCGGCCGCGGTACGAACAGTCGCCGTTGCCGGCCGCGTCGGCGGTCGAGACGATCAGGAAAGCCTGCTCGCGGATGAACGCGATGGCGTCGTCGGTCAGGGGGCCGCGATCGTTCATGGTGTCGGTCGGCGCGAGCGCCGTGGCGTGTGGATCCGTCACGCGCACGCAAGCGACATGCCACGCGTCGCGGCGTTCTCCGCGAGCAGCGCACGGCCGCGCACTGTGGAAATTCCGAACACCGGCCGCAGCGCTGCGCAACCGCGGTGTTCAGAATCGGTACACCCGTCGTGTTGCGTGCGTGAACACCGCACGGTGCGCACGCGCGCCGGCCGCGATCGACGTGCGCCCGTTCCGTTTGGCACGCATGTTGCGTAAACGGGATCAGCGCATTCCAACCGGCGCTGTACTCACACAAGCACGATGAACAGGAGACATGTATGAACCCGTTTGACCTGAAACAACTGGGCCTCGACGTCGAATACCCGTACCGCCAGCAATACGACAACTACATCGGCGGCAAGTGGGTGGCGCCCGTGAAGGGCGAGTATTTCGAGAACGTGTCGCCGATCAACGGCCAGTCGTTCTGCCGCGTGCCGCGCTCCGGCGCCGACGACATCGAGCTGGCGCTCGACGCCGCGCATGCCGCGCGCCGCAAGTGGGGCAAGACGTCGGTTGCCGAGCGCGCGAACCTGCTGCTCGCCGCCGCCGACCGGATGGAAAAGAACCTGAAGCTGCTGGCCGTGGCCGAGACGATCGACAACGGCAAGCCGCTGCGCGAGACGATGGCGGCCGACCTGCCGCTCGCGATCGACCACTTCCGCTACTTCGCGGGCTGCATCCGCGCGCAGGAAGGCGGCATCTCCGAAATCGACGACAACACCGTCGCGTACCACTTCCACGAGCCGCTCGGCGTGGTCGGCCAGATCATCCCGTGGAATTTCCCGCTGCTGATGGCCGCGTGGAAGCTCGCGCCCGCGCTCGCGGCCGGCTGCTGCGTGGTGATGAAGCCGGCCGAGCAGACGCCCGCATCGGTGCTCGTGCTGATGGAACTGATCGGCGACCTGTTCCCGGCCGGCGCGATCAACATCGTGAACGGCTTCGGCAAGGAAGCGGGCGAAGCGCTCGCGACCAGCAAGCGGATCGCGAAAATCGCGTTCACGGGCTCGACGCCGGTCGGCAAGCACGTGCTGCGCGCGGCGGCCGAAAGCCTGATCCCGTCGACGGTCGAACTGGGCGGCAAGAGCCCGAACATCTTCTTCGCCGACGTGCTCGACCAGGACGACGCGTTCCTCGACAAGGCGCTCGAAGGGCTCGCGATGTTCGCGCTGAACCAGGGCGAAGTGTGCACGTGCCCTTCGCGGATCCTGATCCAGGAATCGATCTACGACCGCTTCATCGAGAAGGCCGTCGCGCGCGTCGAGCGCATCAAGGCCGGCCACCCGCTCGACATGCAGACGATGATCGGCGCGCAGGCGTCGCAGCAGCAGCTCGACAAGATCCTGTCGTACATCGACATCGGCCGCGGCGAAGGCGCGCAATGCCTGACGGGCGGCGAGCGCACGGCGCCGGCCGCCGAACTCGGCACGGGCTACTACGTGAAGCCGACGATGCTGCTCGGCAACAACAAGATGCGCGTGTTCCAGGAGGAGATCTTCGGGCCGGTCGCGTCGGTGATGACGTTCAAGGACGAGCAGGAAGCGATCGAACTCGCGAACGATACGTTCTACGGGCTCGGCGCGGGTGTGTGGACCCGCAACGGCACGCGTGCGTACCGGATGGGCCGCGAGATCGAGGCCGGCCGCGTGTGGACCAACTGCTATCACCTGTATCCCGCGCATGCGGCGTTCGGCGGCTACAAGCAGTCGGGCATCGGCCGCGAGACGCACAAGATGGCGCTGTCGAACTATCAGCAGACGAAGTGCCTGCTGGTCAGCTATCAGGCCGAGGCGCTCGGGTTCTTCTGATCGCCGAAGCCGTGGCGACGTGTCGTGGCCGGTCGGGCCCGGCACGTCGCCCGGTTCGATTTCCCTGTTCGACAGTCGGCGCCGGCTGCGTTTCCCTGCACGGCCGGCGCCGGCAACGCCGCCGGCTGCCGCCTGTTCGCGGCGGCACGGTGCGCCGATGCATGCAACCGCTCCCAGCATGGCAGAACCGCCCCGATCCTTTCCGCGCCACCCGGTATTCCATCCGGGCGAACTCGATGCGCAGCACCGCTTCGGCGTCGCCGACGAAGCCGAGCGGATGAGCGACGTCGTGACCACGCGGCTGAGCGTCGGCGTGCGGCAGTTCGTCGAATCGCAGCCGTTCATGTTCGTCGGCATGGCATCGGGCGCCGGTGCGTCGATGACCTGCGACATCGTGCAGAGCCGGCGCGACGCGAACGGCGATCTGCTGCCGGTGGTGCGCGTCATCGACACGAAGACGCTGCGCTTCGCGCTGCCCGCCGCGCATGACGGCGACGGCGGCCGGATCGACGCGGCCGCCTGCGACGGCCGCGGCGTCGGATTGCTGTTCGTCGATTTCGTGCGCGGCCTGCGCTACCGGATCAACGGTCGCGCCACGCTGCGCGCGGATCTGCCGGAAGCGGACGCGGCGCCGTGGGCGGCCGGCAGCGCGATCGTCGAACTGGCGATCGCGCAGGCATACGGCAATTGCGGTACGCGGGTCGTGCGGCTGAGGCCGGCCCCGTAGCCGGCCCGGTACCCGGCCTGCGTATGGCGGCGCGCATGCGCGGCGGCCGCGCGGAGCGCACCGGCGGCGTGCGCGGCATGCCGCGTTCGGGTGCGCCCGCATGGCGCCCATCGGCCGGACAGCGTGCAATGGCGGATGGTTCGCCGGGCCGTGCGGTTCGGCACGGGACTTGCGTGATACGCAGGGTTCCGCGCAGGTGAGGGAGGACACGATGAATCGACATGTGGCGTGTACGGAGGAGCCGACCGCCGAAGACACGCGGCGCAGCGCGCAGGGCGACGACGCGTTCGCCGGGCAGGCCGTCGTCAGCGTCGCGCACGATGCGGACGAGCAGGCGCGCAACCTGATCGGCTGGCGGCAGACCTACGACCAGCTCGCGGCCGGCCGCTTCGTCGGCACGCTGACCGAGCTGCCGCTCGACACGATGAAGCTGTTCCGCGAATCGACCAGCCACCTGCTGCGCCAGGCCTGCGAAGTGCGCGGCGATGCGTACTGGTTCGGCATCCCGCTCGTGTGCGACGGCTCGGCGCGCGTCGATGCGTGCCGCATCGGCCCCGGCGCGCTCGCGTTCCGGCCCGGCAACGTCGAGTTCGAACTGGTGACGCCCGCGCAGTTCTCGATCTACGGCGTCGTCGTGCGCGGCGACGTGCTGCGCCGCTATGCGGAGGAAGTCGAGCACCGTGCGCTCGACGAGCGGCTGTTCACGCAGCGCGTGATGCAGGTCGGCGACGCGCGGCTCGCGCATCTGTGCGCGCTGCTCGGCCGCCGGCTCGACGGCGCGGTGGCGATGGCCGGCCCGCTGCCCGATGCGCAGCGCGACGACCTGCAGGCCGAAGTGCTGGCCGCGCTGTTCGATGCGTGCGCGCAGCCGGCCGACGGCGGCAGCGGCGCCGCGCCGTCGACGCGCCGCTGGATCGTCGACCAGGCGCGCGACTACGTGCTCGCGCACCGCACGCGCCCGGTGGGCGTGCCCGAGCTGTGCGAACAGTTGCACGTGAGCCGGCGCACGCTGCAATACTGCTTCCAGGACGTGCTCGGGATGGCGCCCGCGACCTACCTGCGCACGCTGCGGCTGAACGGCGCGCGGCGCGACCTGTGCGGGCGCGCGGCCGGCTCGGTGCAGGACGTCGCGGAGGCGTGGGGCTTCTGGCATCTGAGCCAGTTCGCGACCGATTACCGGCGCCTGTTCGGCAAACGGCCATCCGAGACGCTGCGCGATCGCGCGTGACGCGTTCGGCGCGGTGAGCCGGGCGGCCGGCGCGGCGCTCGCGGCGGTGGTGGTGCCGTGCCCGCGGTTGCCGGTTCGACCGTTTCGCTCGCCGCCGCGCCGGCTTCGATCAGGTGGCCGGTGCGGTCACGTCGCGCGGCGCGGGCCACGCCAGCGCGTCCCAGTCGATTGCACGGTAAGCGGCGTCGACCGCCGCCAGATCGTCCGGCTGTTCGCTGCGATGCAGCCCGTGCAATTCGGCCGGCACGTCGAGCGTGACCGGCACGCAATGCGGATAGTCGCGCACGCGCAGCGCCGGCCCGATCGTCGTGAAGCACGCGAGCGTCGGCACGTCGAAACCGTCGGCGAGATGCAGCGCCGCCGTGTCCGGCGCGAACAGCAGGCTCGCGCCCTTGATCCACGCGATGAAGCGCGCGGTGTCGGTCGCGTGGCGGCTCACGTCCACGTAAGCCGGATGCGCGATCGGGCCGAAGCCGACCACCGGCAACCCGTAACGTTGCGCGAGCCGTTCCACGAACGCGACGCGCAACGCGGGCGGCACGCTGCGCACCGCGGTGCTCGCATTCGGGCAGAACAGCACGTAAGGCCGCCCCCACTCGGCCGGCAGCGCGGGCAGCGGCAGCCGCGCGAGCCAGCGGTTGCGCTTCGCGGCGGCCGGCACGGCGGCCGGATCGACGCCGAGCGCGTCGAGGAAGAAGTCGATCATCGGCAGCCGCGCAAATGCGGGCCAGTACAGGTGATTGCCGACGTCGATGCACTGCGCGTCGGCGGGCAGCGCGTCGGCGGGGCACGGCAGCGCGCGCGACGGCGCGACGACGTCGGCCGCGAGCGCATACAGCGCCTCGACGTAGCGCGGCGCGCGCGCGGGCCGGTACAGCGTGAAGCGCAGGCCCGGATGGGCCGCACGCAGCGCGGCGACGGCCGTCAGCCCGATCACCGAATCACCGAGCGCGACGCCCATCCCGTTGATCACGTGCACGTGCCGCGCGTCGCCGTAGTCGAGCCGGAACGGCCGGTGCGCGGCGTGCAGCAGGCCGAGTGCGGATGCGGCAGGCAGGTAGCCGTTGGCGCGCTCGTCGCCATGCTCGAGATCGTACGGCGCGACGAGCGTGCCGTCGGGCGCGAGCAGCGTGCCGGGGCAGGCCAGTGCGTCGTCGTGCGACAGCACGGCGGCGGGCGGTGCGGCGTGCATGTCCATCGCCGTCATGCGCCGCGCGCGCGGCGGCCTTGCTCGCGGATCTGCTCGAGCGTCGCGGCCGGCGTGCTCGCGTCCTGCGGGATGCGGATCTCGATCACCGCGGGCAGCCCGCACGTCAATGCGCGTTCGAGCGCGGGCGCGAAATCGGCGGTGCGCTCGACCGTCTCGCCATGCGCGCCGAACGCACGCGCATACGCGGCGAAATCCGGGTTCGTGAGCCCGGTGCCATGCACGCGGCCCGGGTAGTTGCGCTCCTGATGCATGCGGATCGTGCCGAAATGGCCGTTGTTGACGACGATCGCGACGATGTTCAGCCCATATTGCATCGCGGTCGCGAGCTCGTTGCCGGCCATCATGAAGCAGCCGTCGCCGGCGAGCGCGACGACGGCGCGCTGCGGATACAGCGACTTCGCGGCGAGCGCGGCCGGCAGCCCGTAGCCCATCGCGCCGCTCGTCGGCGCGAGCTGCGAACGGAAGTGCCGGTACGCGAAGTGGCGATGCAGCCAGATCGCATAATTGCCCGCGCCGTTGGTCAGGATCGCGTCGTGCGGCAGGCGCTCGCGCAACTGCACCATCACGTCGCCGAGCTGCACGTCGCCGGGCATCGGCAGCGGCGCATGCCATTCGCGGTATGCGCGGTGCGCGTCGGCGGCCGTACCGGCCCACGCGGGCCGCTCGGGCGGTTCGAGCGCGGCCAGCGGCGCGGCGATCTCCGGCATACCCGACACGATCGGCAGGTCGGCGGCGTACACGCGGCCGAGTTCGTCCGCGCCCTGGTGCACGTGAACCAGCGTCTGGCGTGTCTTCGGGATGTCGAGCAGCGTGTAGCCGCCGGTCGTCGCTTCGCCGAGGCGCGGCCCGATCACGAGCAGCAGGTCGGCGTCGCGGATGCGTTTCGCGAGCGCGGGATTGATGCCGAGCCCGACGTCGCCCGCGTAGTTCGGGTGCGCGTTGTCGATCGTATCCTGGAAGCGGAACGCGCACGCGACCGGCAATTGCCAGCGTTCGACGAAGGTGCGCAGGTTCGCGCAGGCGTCCGGCGTCCAGCCGCTGCCGCCGACGATCGCGAACGGCCGTTCCGCGCGCGCGAGCCGCTCGCGTAACTCGTCGATCTGCGCGGCCGACGGCGCGGCCGCGATGCGTTTCGCGGTCGGCACGACGGGCTGCGGCGCGCACGCGTCGGACAGCACGTCCTCCGGCAGCGCGAGCACGACCGGGCCGGGCCGCCCGGACGTCGCGACGTGGAACGCGTGGCTCAGGTATTCGGGAATGCGGCGCGGATCGTCGATCTGCGCGACCCATTTGGCCATCTGGCCGAACATCCGGCGGTAGTCGATTTCCTGGAAGGCTTCGCGATCGAGGTGCTCGCGCGCGCACTGGCCGACGAACAGGATCATCGGCGTCGAATCCTGGAACGCGGTATGCACGCCGATCGACGCATGGGTCGCGCCGGGCCCGCGCGTGACGAACGCGACGCCGGGGCGGCCGGTCAGCTTGCCGACCGCCTCGGCCATGTTCGCGGCGGCCGCCTCGTGGCGGCAGACGACCGTCTGGATGCGGGCGGTGTCGTCCGCCAGCGCATCGAGCACGGCGAGGAAGCTCTCGCCCGGCACGCAGAACACGCGTTCGACGTGATTGGCGAG
This sequence comes from Burkholderia sp. AU39826, assembly GCF_020419965.1. Classification (NCBI taxonomy): domain Bacteria; kingdom Pseudomonadati; phylum Pseudomonadota; class Betaproteobacteria; order Burkholderiales; family Burkholderiaceae; genus Burkholderia; species Burkholderia sp. AU39826. The sequence goes on along the minus strand of NZ_JAIZQG010000020.1, from coordinate 16,729 downwards.
CAACGCATCGACGAGCAAGCGCGCACCGGTGGTGGCGCGCGGCTCGAGATCCTTGGAATGCGACATGGGCTGCCGTCTCCCTGGGTAGCGGGACGTACAGCTTACGCCGGTTGGCGGCGCGCCGGTACGGCGGACGATGAAAAGTGTCGGAACGCTGAGCGGTTCGGCGAGCGCGCACCGCCTTTGGTTGGCCGACCGGCCAGCTTGTGCGGACTGGCGCGACGGCGGAAAGTGAGTGCTATGCACGGCGGGCTGACGCTTGTCTCGATCCGGAGCGGGCATCCCAAATAACAATAAATTGGGATGCCAGTCAATAGTAAAATTTCAGCGAATGCGTGGAGAAAGGGGGCGAGAATCGCCATGACGACCGAAACGATTGATCAAAAGACGCTGACGGAGCTGGTCGCAGCCGGCGCGGTGCGTGCGGCCCGCGTGGTCGGTTGCGGCAACGGTTGGGCGTTCTCGGCCCGGTGCGGCGCACACGAACGTTTCCTGTCGGCCAAGCGCGGCGACGTGCGGGTGTTTCGCCGTTTTGAAACGTTGGTCGGCTTTCTGCGCGATATCGGTATCAGCCGATTCGATGTGGACGCGTCGGCATTCGACCCGGATGCGGCCGGCCGGGCGACCCGGCCCGATCGCGCGGCGGCGCTGAAGGCGGCACACGAGGCGGCGGCCCGCGACCGCTGGTTTCGCGAGCAGGTGCAGCAGGCGCTGGACGACCCGCGTGCGTCGATTCCGGACGCCGAAGTCAGCGCCGACTTCGCGTCGCGACGTGCGGCGCTGCGTGATCGGCTTGCCGGCAAGCGCGGGGACGCTTCTTGACCCTTGCGTTGCACTGGAATCCGAAGGCGTACGAGGATCGCGCCGCGATCATGGACACCATCGCCGAGGACGACCCGCTGGCCGCCCTCGAGCTCGACGAACTGCTGGAAGAAAGGGCGGCGGCGTTACCGGCCCATGCCGAGTTGTATCGGCGAGGGCGGGTGGCCGGCACGCGTGAGCTGGTGGTCGCGCCGAACTATGTGCTCGTGTATCGCATCCGGCCGGGCGAGGGCATCGTGGAGATCCTCCGCGTGCTGCATGCGCGACGGCAATGGCCGTGACGCGCGTATTCACTGCCGGCTCGTCAGCCGAAGGAACACCTGTTATGTACACACATGGATTTACATCTCGGCCCGCATCGGATAATGTACATACAATGTACATCCGGGCGGAGATCGACATGCATACCACGAGGGTATTCAGAAACGGCAACTCGCAGGCGGTGCGTATTCCTGCGGACCTTGCCTATGAACGCAGCGATATCGAGCTGGAAATCGAGCGCGTCGGTGACGAAATCCGCATTCGGCCGATGCGGCGGCCTTTGACGCACGTACTTGAGAAGTTCGCGAAATTCGGGCCGGACTTCATGACCGAAGGGCGTGGCGACCATGAACAGGCCGAACGCGAGGGCTTGTGATGCCGCGCTTCATGCTCGACACCAACATGTGCATCTATCTGATGAAAAATCAGCCGGAGCAGGTCGCGAGACGATTTGCGCAGTGCTACACGGGCGACGTCGTCATGTCGGCGGTCACTTATGCGGAGCTCGAGTACGGCGTGACCGCATGCACGAGCCCTGCCCGCGAGCGCCGCAATCTCGCGGCGTTGATCGAGGATATTCCCGTCGCGCCTTTCGACGCCCCGGCCGCGCAAGCGTATGGTCCGATCCGCGAGGCCACCCGCGAACGGAAGAAGGATCACCTCGACAAATTGATCGCCGCTCATGCGGTGTCGCTCGATGTCGTCCTGGTGACCAACAACGAGCGGGATTTCGTCAGCTATCCGGGATTGCGCGTGGAGAACTGGCTGAACGATTAGTGCCGGGTGTCGAGCCCGGCGGCAATACGTCGGCCGACGGGCCTCGCATTGCCGCCGGGTCCCGCATCAGCACTCGACGATATTCACCGCCAGCCCGCCGCGCGACGTTTCCTTGTACTTGGTCTTCATGTCGGCGCCCGTCTCGCGCATCGTCTTGATCACCGAGTCGAGCGACACGTAGTGCGAGCCGTCGCCGCGCAGCGCCATGCGCGCCGCGTTGACGGCCTTCACCGACGCCATCGCGTTGCGCTCGATGCACGGAATTTGCACCATCCCGCCGACCGGGTCGCAGGTCAGGCCGAGGTTGTGCTCCATCCCGATCTCGGCCGCGTTCTCGACCTGCTGGGGCGTGCCGCCGAGCACGGCCGCGAGCGCGCCGGCCGCCATCGAGCACGCAACGCCCACTTCGCCCTGGCAGCCGACTTCCGCGCCCGAGATCGATGCGTTGAGCTTGTACAGGATGCCGATCGCGGCGGCCGTCAGCAGGAAGTCGATCACGCCCTGTTCGTTCGCGCCGGGCGTGAAGCGCGTGTAGTAGTGGAGCACGGCCGGGATGATGCCGGCCGCGCCGTTGGTCGGCGCGGTGACGACGCGGCCGCCGGCCGCGTTTTCCTCGTTGACCGCGATCGCGTACAGGTTGATCCAGTCGATCATCGACAGCGGATCCTGCAGCGCGCGCTCGGGGCTGCCCGTCAGCGTGCGGTACAACTGCGGCGCGCGGCGCTTGACCTGGAACGGGCCGGGCAGGTTGCCGTCGGCGTCCGGGTTGCCGATCCCGCACCCGCGCGACACGCACGACTGCATCACGGCCCAGATCTTCAGCAGCCCGTCGCGCGTTTCTTCCTCGGTGTGCCACGCGCGCTCGTTTTCCCACATCAGTTGCGCGATCGACTTGCCGGTCGACGCGGTCAGCGCGAGCAGCTCCGCGCCGGTGCGGAACGGGTGCGTCATCTGCTCGGCCGCGCTCAGCACCTTCGTGTTCGGCGCGCCGGCCGTCACGACGAAGCCGCCGCCGACCGACAGGTACGTGCGCTCGACCAGTACCGCGCCGTTCGCATCGCTCGCGCGCAGCTTCATCCCGTTCGGATGTTCGGGCAGCGCCTGGCGGTAGAACGCGATGTGCTCCTTCAGCACGAACGGCACCGGGTGCGTGCCGAGCAGCGCGAGTTGCTTCGTCTTGCGGACGTCTTCGAGCCGCGCGTCGATCGTGTCCGGATCGACGGTGTCGGGCGCGTCGCCGAGCAGGCCGAGCATCACGCCGCGGTCGGTGCCGTGGCCCTTGCCGGTGGCGCCGAGCGAGCCGTACAGCTCGACCTTCACGTGGGCCGTCGCGTCGAGCAGCCCGTCGCGCTCGAGGCCCTGGACGAACATCAGCGCGGCGCGCATCGGCCCGACCGTGTGCGAACTGGACGGACCGATGCCGATCTTGAAGAGGTCAAACACGCTGACTGCCATTTCGATACCTGCCTTGCTGTAAGAATGGTGCTAGCGCGCCTGCAATGGCAGGCACGCGGCGAGCCATGCGGGCGGCGTTGGGGAAAGCTGCTGCGCGACGCGGGCATAGCGCCCGTCGAGCCGCACGGCCAGATGAAAGAGTTCGGTGGCGTTTTTCGGGTCCCACTGCCCCGTATAACCCGGCAAGCCGGCCTCGCGGCGCTTCGCGTCGAACGGCACCGGCGAATTCACGAATTCCTCGTGGGTTTTCTCGCCGAGCGCGTACGGCACGAGCCAGTCGAGCGCGGCCGCGAGCGTCGCGCCGTTCGCGCCGCGCTCGCGCAGCCAGTTGCGGTTGAAGCGGCGCGCGGCGAGCGCGGCCGTCACCAGCGGCTGGAGATCGTAGACCGCGTAATGCAGCGCATCGCGTTCCTCGAAATCCCAGGTCTTGCCGTCCGGGCCGATGTTGTCGGCGAGATGCTCGACGAACAGCCGCTGTGCGGCGTTCATCATCTTGCGGTCGCCGAGCGTGAACGCGGACAACGCGATCAGCTTGATCCGGTGGCTCTGCCAGTTGTTGCGCCAGGTGCCGGTGAGCGGGCGTTTCTGCGCGTCGACCTGCGCGACGTAGCCGGCGCCGAGCTTCGCGATGAACGCGGCCGTCGCGTTGCGCGTTTTCACCGGCAGCGCGCTCGCGGTCATGTCGTACGCGACGATCAGGCTGTCGAAGCGCGTCTCGTCGATCGGGTTGAAGCTCGGCTGGTAGGTCGAGACCCACGCGGACAGGAAGCGGTCGACGAGCTGCAGATAGCGCGGCGCGTTCGTCACGCGCCACGCGAGCGCCGCGTCGCGCATCAGGTCCATGTCCTTGAGCGCGGCTTCACTCTGGTCGTGGATGCCTTCATGCGGCAGCGTGCCCTCGGTATGCACGCGCGCCATCGCCTTCGGCTGCTCGCCGATGCGTGCGTCGACGCTGCGGATCAGCGCCTGCACGCCCGGCTCGGCCTGCGTCGTCTCGCTTGCCTGCAGTGCGGGCGCCGCGCAGAAATTCATCGCCGCGCGCGCACTGCCGCACACGCCGAGGCCGGCGGCGGCCAGCGACAGCGATGCGACGAGCATCGGCACGTAGCGGCCCGCGCGCACGCGCGGCCGCCGCGCGGTTGCGCCATGGCCCGGAAACATCGGACGCACCATGCGGAACTCCTTCATTGGCTGGATCGCGTGTGATGTTAGCCGGATTGGCGCGCAAGCGTGAAACGGTTGGCCGGGCGGCGAACGTAAAAACCGCACGCAACCGGTGGTTGCGTGCGGGGTGGTCACGGTCGGACGCTCCGGTGCGAGACGTGCGTTATGCGTAGTCCGACATCGGCACGCACGAGCAGAACAGGTTGCGGTCGCCATAGGCGTTGTCCGCGCGGCCGACCGGCGGCCAGTACTTGTTCGTGCCGAGCGACGCGACCGGGTACGCGGCCTGCTCGCGCGAGTACGCGTGCGGCCATTCGTTCGCGGTGACGACGGCCGCCGTGTGCGGCGCGTGACGCAGCGGGTTGTCCTCGCGATCGGCGCGGCCTTCCTCGACCGCGCGGATTTCCTCGCGGATCGCGATCATCGCCGCGATGAAGCGGTCGAGTTCTTCCTGCGATTCCGATTCGGTCGGCTCGACCATCAGCGTGCCCGGCACCGGGAAGCTCATCGTCGGCGCGTGGAAGCCGTAGTCCATCAGGCGCTTCGCGACGTCGTCGACGGTGATGCCGCTCGTTTCCTTGATCGGACGCAGGTCGAGAATGCACTCGTGCGCGACCAGCCCGCCCGGGCCCGAATACAGCACCGGGTAATGCGGCGCGAGGCGCTTCGCGATGTAGTTCGCGTTGAGGATCGCGGTTTCGGTCGCGGCGGTCAGGTTCTTCGCGCCCATCATCGCGATGTACATCCACGAGATCGGCAGGATCGACGCCGAGCCGTACGGCGCGGCCGACACCGCGCCGATGCCGTCTTCCGCACGGGCGTAGCCGGTCGAGCGCTGGTTCGGCAGGAACTTCGCGAGGTGCGCGCCGACCGCGACCGGGCCGACGCCCGGGCCGCCGCCGCCGTGCGGGATGCAGAAGGTCTTGTGCAGGTTCAGGTGCGACACGTCGCCGCCGAACTGGCCGGGCGCGGTCAGGCCGACCATCGCGTTCATGTTCGCGCCGTCGACGTACACCTGGCCGCCGTGCGCGTGGACGATCTCGCAGATCTCGCGCACGTTCTGCTCGAACACGCCGTGCGTCGACGGATACGTGATCATGATCGCCGCGAGGTTCGCCGAATGCTGCTCGGCCTTCGCCTTCAGGTCGGCGATGTCGACGTTGCCCTGCGCGTCGCACGCGACGACCACGACCTTCATGCCGGCCATGTGCGCGGACGCCGGGTTCGTGCCGTGCGCGGATGCCGGGATCAGGCACACGTCGCGATGGCCTTCGCCGCGCGACGCGTGGTACGCGTGGATGATCAACAGGCCCGCGTACTCGCCCTGCGAGCCCGCGTTCGGTTGCAGCGACACGGCCGCGTAGCCGGTGGCCGCGACGAGCATCTGTTCGAGCTGGTCGATCATCTCGCGGTAGCCGACGGTCTGCTCGGCCGGCGCGAACGGATGGATGCCGCCGAACTCGGGCCACGTGACGGGCAGCATTTCCGACGTCGCGTTCAGCTTCATCGTGCACGAGCCGAGCGGGATCATCGAGCGGTCGAGCGCGAGATCCTTGTCCGACAGGCTGCGCAGGTAGCGCAGCATTTCGGTTTCGGAATGGTGGCGGTTGAACACCGGGTGCGTCAGGTACGCGCTCGTGCGCTCGAGGCCGGCCGGCAGCGCGGCGACGCCGGCGAGACCCGCGTCCAGCGCGTCGACGGCCGGCGCGGTGCCGCCCGCGGCCTGCGCGAACAGGTCGAGAAGATCGGCGAGGTCGTCGCGCGTCGTCGTTTCGTCGACCGACACGCCGGCTTGCGTGTCGCTCACGCGGCGCAGGTTGATGCGCTTGGCTTTCGCGAATTCGTGGATCTGCGCGGTGCGCGTGCCGGTGTCGATCGTCAGCGTGTCGAAGAACGTGTCGTTGACGGTCGCGAAGCCGAGCTGCTTCACGCCGGCGGCGAGCAGCGCCGCGATGCGGTTCACGCGCAGCGCGATCGTCTTCAGGCCGTGCGGGCCGTGGTAGACCGCGTACATGCTCGCCATGATCGCGAGCAGCGCCTGCGCGGTACACACGTTCGACGTCGCCTTCTCGCGGCGGATGTGCTGTTCGCGCGTCTGCAGCGCGAGACGCAGCGCGGGCTTGCCCTGCGCGTCGACCGTCACGCCGACGAGGCGGCCCGGCATCTGCCGCTTGAATTCGTCGCGCACGGCCATGTAGGCGGCGTGCGGGCCGCCGAAGCCCATCGGCACGCCGAAGCGCTGCGTGTTGCCGATCGCGACGTCCGCGCCCCATTCGCCGGGCGGCGTCAGCACGGTCAGCGCGAGCAGGTCGGCCGCGACGACCACGTGGCCGCCGGCCGCGTGGATCGCTTCGGTGAGCGCGCGGTAGTCGCGCACGTCGCCGTTCACGCCCGGGTACTGCAGCAGCACGCCGAACGCGTTCGCGTGCGCGGCGTCGGCGGCCGGGCCCGTCTTGACCTCGATGCCGATCGGCAGCGCGCGCGTGCGGATCACTTCGAGCGTTTGCGGCAGCACGTCGTCGGCGACGTAGAACACGTTCGACTTCGGCTTGCCGGTGCGCTGCAGCAGCGTCATCGCTTCGGCCGCGGCGGTGGCTTCGTCGAGCAGCGATGCGTTCGAGATTGCGAGGCCCGTGAGATCGGCCACCATCTGCTGGAAGTTCAGGAGCGCCTCGAGGCGACCCTGGGAAATTTCGGGCTGGTACGGCGTGTAGGCCGTGTACCACGCCGGGTTTTCGAGCACGTTGCGCAGGATCACGGCCGGCGTGTGCGTGTCGTGATAACCCTGGCCGATATACGAGCGGAACACCTGGTTCTTGTCCGCGAGCGCACGCAGCGCGGCGAGGGCTTCGGCCTCGCTCTTCGGCTGCGCGAACGGGCCGAGCGGCAGCGTGTCGGCGCGGCGGATCGACGCCGGGATCACGGCGTCGATCAGCGCGGCGCGCGACGCGAAGCCGAGCGTGTCGAGCATGGCCTGCTGGCTGGCGGCATCGGGGCCGATGTGGCGTTCGGCGAACGCGTCGTGCGTTTCGAGCGCGGCGAGCGAGAGGGGCGTGCGGTTCATCAGACGGTCCGGGTGTTCGAGCTTCATGGCGTGACTCTGGTCCCGCGCGCGCCGAGGCCGGCGCCGCGCGGTTCGGGTAGGGAAATTAGTCGATCAGCTTGCTGTAGGCGTCGGCGTCGATCAGCTTGTCGGTCGAGGCGCCGGCCGCGAGCTTGATCTTGAAGAGCCACACGCCGTACGCGTCGCCGTTCACTTCTTCGGGCGCATCGGTGGCGGCTTCGTTGATGGCGACGATCTCGCCGGACACCGGCGAGTAGATGTCGGATGCCGCCTTCACCGATTCGACGACGCCGACGGCGTCGCCCGCGCTCACCGACTTGCCGACTTCGGGCAGCTCGAGGAAGACGATGTCGCCGAGCGTGCTCTGCGCGTGATCGGTGATGCCGACCGTCAGCGTGCCGTCCGCCTCGGTGCGGATCCACTCGTGTTCGTCGGTGTACTTCAGATCGGCCGGGACGTTGCTCATCGGATGCTCCTGGATAAAAGGGTTTGTTCGTTCTGCTGGCGCGCCGCCATGGTGCGCCGGATGGGGTTGCGCCGGGCGCCATCTCCCGGCTTGCCGGGAGGCGGCCTGCCGCGCCGCTTCTCGGTCGTTACGCAGCGAGGACCTTGCCGTTGCGCACGAACGGCAGTTTTACCACGCGTGCGGGAAGATGCTTGTCTCGAATTTGCACCTGGACGGTGTCGCCGATCTGGACGGCTGCCGGCACGCGCGCGAACGCGATCGATTCCTGCATCGACGGCGAGAACGTGCCGCTCGTGATCTCGCCGTCGCCATGCGGCGTGACGACTTTCTGATGCGCGCGCAGCACGCCGCCCGCCTTGCCGTTTTCCTTCTGCAGGATCAGGCCGACGAACGCGGCGCGCGTGCCGTTGGCTTCCAGGGCGGCGCGGCCGACGAAGTCGCGCGGCGCGGTGAGGTCGACCGTCCACGCGAGGCCCGCGTCGAGCGGGGACACGGTGTCGTCCATGTCCTGGCCGTACAGGTTCATGCCGGCCTCGAGGCGCAGCGTGTCGCGCGCGCCGAGCCCGCACGGGCGCACGCCGTTTTGCTGCAGCGCATGCCACAGCGCCTCGACGTGCACGGCCGGGACGATCACTTCGAAGCCGTCCTCGCCGGTGTAGCCGGTGCGGGCGACGGTGAGATCGCCGAACGGCGTCCCGGCGACCTGCGCGGCGTTGAACGGCTTGAGCTCGCTGGTGGCCGCGCGGGCGGCGGGCACCGTCGCCCAGACCTTTTCACGGGCGTTCGGACCCTGGACGGCGATGATCGCGAAATCGCGGCGCGGCGCGATCGTCAGGCCGTAGCCGCCTTGCTCGTTCAGCTGGTTGAACCACGCGATGTCCTTCTCGGCGGTGCCGGCGTTGACGACCACGCGGAAGAATTCTTCGGTGAAGTAATAGACGATCAGATCGTCGATGACGCCGCCCTGCGGGTTGAGCAGGCACGAGTAGAGCGCCTTGCCGGGCGTCTTGAGCTTGCCGACGTTGTTCGCGATCGCATGCTCGAAGAACGCGCGCACGCGGCTGCCGGTGAAATCGACGACGCACATGTGCGACACGTCGAACATGCCGGCGTCGGTGCGCACGGCCGCGTGTTCTTCGATCTGCGAGCCGTAGTTGACGGGCATGTCCCAGCCGCCGAAGTCGACCATGCGGGCGTTGAGCGCGCGGTGCGCGGCGTTGAGCGGGGTGTGATTCAGTGCAGTCATCGAGGCCTCAGGCAAGGCGCTTGCGCGCGGATCAGAACGGCCATGTGCCGACCGCCGCGGCCGATGGCCTCGAGCGATCCGGTACATGCCCCTCTGTCCTCGATACCTGAGAGATTGCGCTGCGGGCCAAGCCCGGCGAACGCGCGCCCCTTCGGTGGGCAGCTTGCCCGCGCAGCCGATGCGCTGCGGGCTACTGCCGCTCTCCAGAGTGCGGGGAGCGTATGGCCCGCGCAGTGCGCGGACGCGATTCCCCGACGCGGTCGGTCCTTTTGCCTGAGAGTTTGCGGGTGTGCCCCTTCGGCGGCGCAACCGGTGTCGGAACACCCGGTCACACGCTCTCCCGACGCGTGCGGGAGACTGTACGCGAGCGGGTGGGCGTTGTCAATTTGAGCAAAAGAATGTCGCTTCGCGACAAGCGGCGGCAACGGGCGCCGCCGCTTTTCTTCGCTCGGCAGGCGCCGGCGCGTTATTCGCCGATCGCGCGCGCGGCCGTGTCGAGTTCCTGGTTCAGCACGCGCTGCTCGTCGCCGGACAGGCCGCCGTTGTGCTGGGCCGACATGTCGTTGGCTTCCTGGCGGATCACGTCGAGGCGGTGGTGAAGCTGCGCGCCGTAAGGCGGCGGGTAGTAGCCGCCGTTCACGCGCGCGTCGATGCGGCGATGCAGGTTATCGATCCGGCCCTGGACCTCCTGCATGCGGTCGTTCGCGACGACCTGCGGATTCGGTCGCGGCGGCGGAGGCGCCTGCCGGGCCGGCCGCTGCGGCTGCACGATACACGCCGCGAGCGAGGAAACCAGGACGCAGCATGCCGCTGCGCGAATCAACCGTTGCATCACATTCTCCTGACGGATAGGTGTCGAATCGACTTTTTGAGAAACGCGTCAGACCGGACGACCGCTGACTTTCGTTCCCGCACCATTTGTAACGGAATGTTCGGGCCGTGCCGGTGGGGCGGGCGGCGGCAGACGGCAGCGCCGCCGCCGGCGCGTGGCGGCGTGGCGCGATGGGCGGCCGGGCCGGTGCCGCCCCGGCCGGCGCCCGTCAGACGATGCGGCGGACGAACGGCAGGCGGCGGCCGTCGTGTTCGCTCTGCGCGGCGAGCTCGATGATCGTCATCACGTCGACCGCGTCCTGCGCGGTGACGGGGAAGGGGGCGCCGTCGCGGATCGACGCGGCGAGCGCGCGGTAGAACTCCGCGTACTGGCCGTCGAGCGTCGGCACCGGACGCTCGACCTCGACCTCGCCGTCGAGCACGCGCAGCAGGCCGGGCGGATTGCCGCCGCCGAATTCGACGTCGTCCGCGGTGAGGCCGGCCTTGAGTTGGTCTTCCTGCGTGTCGAGCCCGAATTTCTGGTAGCTGCCGCGCGTGCCGTGCAGCGTGAAGCGCGCGGGCTCGATCGCCGACAGCGCGCTCGCATGGAGCGCGACGTCCTTGTCCGGATAGCCGAGCAGCAGGTGCACGAAATCGGGCGCCGTGCCGTTGTCGCGGCGCGTCTTGACGGTGGCGCTCACCGTTTCCGGCGTGCCGAACAGCGCGAGCGCCTGATCGATCAGGTGCGGGCCGAGGTCGAGCAGCAGGCCGCCGCCGCGGGCCGGTTCCTCGCGCCAGCGCGTGCGCGGCGTCGGCCGGAAGCGGTCGAAGTGCGACGCGAAGTAGGTGAGGCGGCCGAGTTCGCCCGATTCGACGATGCGGCGCACGGTGAGGAAATCGCCGTCCCAGCGGCGGTTGTGGAACGGCGCGAACAGCCGGCTGCGCGCGTTCGCGAGCCGCGCGAGCGCGAGCGCCTCGTCGGCGGTGAGCGTCACGGGCTTGTCGACGACCACGTGGCGGCCGGCTTCGAGCACCTGGCGCGCGAGCGTGAAGTGGGTGTCGTTCGGCGTGGCGATCACCACGCATTCGATGTCGTCGAGGCCGAGCAGCGCGTCGAGGTCGGGGACGATGCGCGCGCCCGGATACGCGGCGTGCGCGCGATCGGGCTGACCCGTCGCGATCGCCGCGACTTCAGTGCGGCCGCTCGTGGCGATCACGGGCGCGTGGAACGTCGCGCCGGCGAAACCGAAACCCATCAAACCAATCCTGAGCAATGACGACATGGCAATTCCTGGCTGCGAAGGAAACTAAAGGATGGCGCGCCGGAGCGGCGCGAAGACGACCGGCTATTTTGGCATGGCGGCGCCGCTTGCACAGACGTGTCGGGCGAAACGCGCGAGGCGGTGCGGCGCTTGCGCAAGGAATGCCGGCATTTTGCGCGGGACGGGGCGCAGTGCGGTACGGTTGACCGGGTCGTGGCTGCCCGCTTCCGCTCCCAGCTCCCAGCTCCCAGCTCCCAGCTCCCAGCTCCCAGCTCCCAGCTCCCAGCTCCAGCTCCCAGCTCCAGCTCCAGCTCCAGCTCCAGCTCCAGCTCCGGGCTCCGGGCTCCGGGCTCGGCGCGGCGCGGCTCGGCGCTCCGAGCCGCCAGCGGCCCCAGCGCGTGCCACATCATCCGCCCACCCGTTGGCGCACGACGGCCGCGACCTGCGCGGCCCACACCGCGCACGCGGATGCGCCGGGATGGAAGCCGTCGGCGGCCATCAGATGGCGTTCGAGCGGCAGGTCGACCCGCAGGAACGTGCAGTGCGGCTGCGCGCCGGCCCAAGCCGCGAGCGCCGCGTTGAGCCGCTTCGCGCGCCGCCCGAGATACCATGCGAGCGGCTGCGGCAGCGCCGGGAAGCGCTCCATCGGCGGCACCGCCGACAGGATCGCGTGCTCCACCTGGAAGCGCGTGCCGAGCAGCCGGACTAGCTCGGTCTGCTGCGCGATCCAGCGTGCGGGCGGCACGCCGCCCGTCACGTCGTTGACGCCGAGCGACGTGACCGCCACGTGGAACGGCTCGGCCGGCTCGATGGCGAGCCAGTCGACCAGCTCCCGCGTGGTCAGGCCGGTGCGCGCGAGCAGTTTCCAGCTCACGCGGTGCGTGACCGCCAGCGCGTTCGCCAGTTGCCCGGCGAGCGCATCGTGCTGCGTCGCGACGCCGACGCCCGCGGCGGCCGAATCGCCGACCACCAGCACGCGCAGCGGCGGGCCGTCGCCCGCCACGCCGCTGCGCGGGCCGGCCGCCTCGGGCAGCCGCGGCGTGACGCGGCGCACGTAGCGCCCCTGCGCGAACAGTAGCGGGCCGAGTGCGGCGGTGGCGAACGGGTATCCCATGAGGTCGATCCGGTGAGGGTTCAAGTGCGTCGAAGCGGCGCGGCGCGAGGTGGCGCCGGATGAGGGCCTATTGTGTCCGATCACGGCGCCGACAGGGCCCGATTGGCCGAGCGGCCAGCCACGACCACGCCGAACGGACAGGGGGCACCCGCCCGGCAAGCCCGCGCGCCCCCGTCCGGCGGCGCGCCCGAAATACACGCCGCCGACGTGTTAACATGCGCGTCCTGCCTGCGTGTCCGCCTGCTTCGCCAGCCTGCCGCGCACGGCATCCTCCCGGCGTTCCGCCGTCAACCCGCAACACCATCCGCCATCATGTCAGCAGGCCTCAATCCCGCTCAGAACGAAGCGGTGCGCTATCTCGACGGTCCCTGTCTCGTGCTCGCCGGCGCGGGCAGCGGCAAGACCCGCGTGATCACGCAGAAGATCGCGCACCTGATCGAGGCGAAAGGCTTCGAGCCGCGCCACATCGCCGCCGTCACGTTCACGAACAAGGCGGCCGCCGAAATGCGCGAGCGCGTGTCGAAGCTGCTGGAAGGCAAGACGCTCACCACGCCGGGCAAGGAAGGCCGCAAGGTGCCCGTCAACCAGCTCACCGTCTGCACGTTCCACTCGCTCGGCGTGCAGATCCTGCGCCAGGAGGCCGAGCACGTCGGCCTGAAGCCGCAGTTCTCGATCATGGATTCGGACGACTGCTTCGGGATGATCCAGGAGCAGCTCGGCACGACCGACAAGGGGCTGATCCGCAAGATCCAAAGCATCATCTCGCTGTGGAAGAACGGCCTGATCATGCCCGACGAGGCGATGGCGATCGCGGCCAACGAGGACGAGCATCAGGCCGCGCTGGTCTACCGCAACTACGTGGCGACGCTGCACGCGTACCAGGCGGTCGACTTCGACGACCTGATCCGCCTGCCGGCCGAATTGTTCGCGAAGAACGAGCAGGTGCGCGACCGCTGGCAGAACAAGCTGCGCTACCTGCTGATCGACGAATACCAGGACACCAACGCGTGCCAGTACGAGCTGCTGAAGCTGCTCGCGGGCCCGCGCGCCGCGTTCACGGCGGTCGGCGACGACGATCAGGCGATCTACGGCTGGCGCGGCGCGACGCTGGAGAACCTCGCGCAGCTCGGCAAGGATTTCCCGAAGCTGCACGTGATCAAGCTCGAGCAGAACTACCGGTCGACGGTGCGGATCCTGACCGCCGCGAACAACGTGATCGCGAACAACCCGAAGCTGTTCGAGAAGAAGCTGTGGTCCGAGCACGGAATGGGCGATTCGATCACCGTCACGGCGTGCAACGACGAGGAACACGAGGCCGAATCGGTCGTGTTCCGGCTGTCCGCGCACAAGTTCGAGCGGCGCGCGCAGTTCCGCGACTACGCGATCCTGTACCGCGGCAACTTCCAGGCGCGCATCTTCGAACAGGTGCTGCGGCGCGAGCGGATCCCGTACGTGCTGTCGGGCGGCCAGTCGTTCTTCGACAAGGCCGAGATCAAGGATCTGTGCGCGTACCTGCGCCTGATCGCGAACGCCGACGACGATCCCGCGTTCATCCGTGCCGTCACGACGCCGCGCCGCGGCATCGGCAACACCACGCTCGAGGCGCTCGGCTCGTTCGCGGGGCAGGCGAAGGTGTCGCTGTTCGAGGCCGTGTACATGGGCGGGATCGAGGCGCGGCTGTCGGCGCGCCAGGTCGAGCCGCTGCGGATGTTCTGCGACTTCATCCAGCGCCTGACCGAACGCGCGGACAAGGAGCCCGCGACCGTCGTGCTCGACGACATGATGGAGGCGATCCACTACGAGGCGTACCTGTACGACGCGTTCGACGAGCGGCAGGCGCAGTCGAAGTGGCAGAACGTGCTCGAATTCCTCGAATGGCTGAAGCGCAAGGGCACCAAGCCGGAGACGGAGGCCGTCGACGGCGAGGCCGAAGGTTTCCACAACGCGGACGGGCTCGCCGATACGGGCAAGAACCTGCTCGGCCTGATCCAGACCGTCGCGCTGATGTCGATGCTCGAGGGCAAGGACGAGGACCCGGACGCCGTGCGGCTGTCGACCGTTCATGCGTCGAAGGGCCTCGAGTATCCGCACGTGTTCCTGGTCGGCGTCGAGGAAGGCATCATGCCGCACCGCGGCGGCAGCGAGGACGACGGCCCGATCGACAACGAGCGGATCGAGGAGGAGCGCCGGCTGATGTACGTAGCGATCACGCGCGCGCAGCGCAGCCTGCACCTGAACTGGTGCAAGAAGCGCAAGCGGGCGCGCGAGACGGTCGTGTGCGAACCGTCGCGCTTCATTCCCGAGATGGGGCTCGACGAAGCGCCGCCGCCGACGCCGGAAGAGGCGCCGATGTCGCCGAAGGATCGGCTCGCCAGCCTGAAGGCGTTGCTGCAGAAGTGACGCGGCGGCGCTGCCGCGCGCACGATGGCGCGGCGAACCGGCAACCCGAAAACGAAACCCCCGCGATGCGCAGGCGCCGCGGGGGTTTTTTACGGATGGCCGGGCGAGACGTTACTTCGACGCGTTGACCATGTAGTCGACGGCCGCCTTCACGTCGGCATCCGACGCGTTCGACCCGCCCTTGGGCGGCATCGCGCCCTTGCCGTGCAGCGCGTAGTTGTAGACCGTATCCATCGATTCCTTCAGGCGCGGCGCCCAGTCTTCCTTGCTGCCGAACTTCGGCGCGCCGAGCACGCCGGCCGCGTGGCAAGCCTGGCACACCTGCGTATACAGTGCCTTGCCGGCCGATGCGGCGTCGGCGCTGGTCGGCGCGGCCGCGGGCTTTTCGCCGGCCTTCGGGATCGCGGCGATCGCGGCCATGGCCGCGGCGGCCTGCGCGTTCGATGCGTCGGCGCCCGACGCGGGTGCGCCGCTGGCGGGTTGCGCCGCGTTGGCGGCCGGCGCGGCCGGTTCGGGGAAGTTCGCGCCGTCGTTGTTCGCCATGTAGACGATCGCGCGGGCGATTTCATAGTCGCTGACGTCGTCGGGGCTCGTGCCGCCGCGCGGCGGCATCGCGCCCTTGCCCGCGAGGGCCGTCTTCAGCAGCGTGTCGAAGCCTTGCGAGATGCGCGGCGCCCAGTCGTCCTTGTTGCCGAATTTCGGCGCGCCGGCGGCGCCGGTGCCGTGACAGGTCACGCAGACGGCCTTGTAGACTTCCTCGCCGGTCTTGTACGTGCGGGGTGCGTTGGCGTCCTTCACGTCGACCTTCGCGATCGGCGCGATACGGGCGGCGACCTGCTCGTCGGACAGCGCGTCCGTGCCGGCGCCGGAACGGAATGCATGGTTCGCGTAATTGGCGAACAGGACGATCAGGACGATCGGAATCGCGAACGACGCGATGATGACGGCAATCAACTGCCCGGGGGTTTTGACGGGAGATTCGTGGGGTGCTTCGCTCATGCTTGCCTCGTCTCCGTGAATAGGAATTGTGAGCGCGGTGCAACGGCAAAATGGCAGTCCAATGAAGCACGGACGATTATAGACGGAACGTTTACATCACGGCGAGCGGCGCGATGGCGCGTGTTTACCCGCACGGATCGCGCTCTGACGCCGATTCGTCGGGCAAGGTGGACGCGTCATGGGAAACCGGGTATCCTTGCCGTCTTGCCAATCGTGGACGGCCTGTATATGGGGTCGTTTCACTGTCTCACGCGCCCGTAGCTCAATGGATAGAGTACTGCCCTCCGAAGGCAGGGGTTGCTGGTTCGATCCCAGCCGGGCGCGCCAAGCCTAGTCAGGCTCTCAGCCGTTTCCTCCATGTGGATAATCAATTAATGTCGTTTTCGACATGAATTGGTTGCTTTCCCGTCGATGTCAGTCCGTATCTGGACAGTTTTCCGGTGGTAGTCCCCGACGGCCTTCGCTCTTACGGCCGCCCGCCCCGCTACGTGCATCGACACTTACAAAGCAACGAACTCGCATCAAAGAAGATGCCGGTTTGCTTGTAACGAAAGCTCAAACTGGTCCTTTCGAAACCCGGCGGCGAGACGAACTGCCACGCGTTTCGTCAGCGTCTCGCGTGGCGCGAAGCGGACTGTGCCGTGGCGTTGCAGCGCAAAGGCTGGCTCTGGCCGCCGGGGACAGCAGCAGTTCGAGTTCTTGCAGTTCGTCGAGCTCATGCAGCTCGAGCAGTTGCGGCGGCTGTTCGAGCAACTGAGCACAGCGCGCGCCGAACTACGCGATCGCGGCATCCGCAGGCGTTCGTGCCTGCGCAGCGCGCCCGTCCCCCGCCTCGACGATCAGCGTCCAGTCGAACGCCGGCAGTGCGCAGAGGTGCTCGACGGTGGCC